>DAOSLL010000733.1:0-1521 GCA_035368905.1 Rhodoferax sp. | reverse complement strand
TGGTGTGGACGTGGTATTGGACATGGTGGCTGGCAGCTATGTGGCCAAGGAAGTTCAGTGTCTGAAGGACGACGGTCGCCTGGTGATCATTTCGATTCAGGGCGGTGTCAAGAGCGACTTCAATGCCGGGTTGGTGTTGCGCCGCAGGTTGACCATTACCGGTTCAACCCTGCGACCGCGCCCGATCGCGTTCAAGGCGGCTATCGCGCAGGCTTGCCTTAAAGAAGTCTGGCCGGCATTGGCGGCAAAGCGCATCAAGCCGGTTATTTATGGCACATTTGCGGCTGCAGACGTGGCGTTGGCACACACCTTGATGGAGTCGAGCCAGCATGTGGGGAAAATTGTTTTAACTTGGAGATGATCAACATGAAAAAACTGATTGCGGGTAACTGGAAAATGAACGGCAGCCTGGCTGCCAACGAAAAACTTCTCAAAGACATCCTCGCGGGCCTTGGGCAGGCGAAGTGCCAGGTCGCGGTGGGCGTGCCTGCGGTTTACCTGGCGCAGTGCCAGGCGCTGCTGACCGGTACTGCTATTGATCTTGGGTCGCAGGATATTTCTACACAGGAGAGCGGGGCCTACACCGGTGAAATTTCAGGTGCCATGCTCAAGGAGTTTGGCGTGCGTTACGCCATCGTCGGGCATTCGGAGCGTCGTCAATACCATGGTGAAACCGATGAGTTGGTGGCACTCAAGGCACAGCGCGCCTTGGGTTTCGGTATCACCCCGATCGTCTGTATCGGCGAGACCCTGGCAGAGCGCGAAGCCGGCAAAACCGACGAGGTTGTCAAGCGGCAACTGGCCGCCGTGATTCACACCAACGGTCACTGCATCAGCGAAATTGTGGTGGCGTATGAGCCGGTGTGGGCAATTGGCACCGGCAAAACTGCAACACCCGAGATGGCGCAGCAGGTGCACGCGGTGTTGCGCGCGCAACTCAAGGCGGCTTCCGAGCAGGCAGACCGCATCAAACTGTTGTACGGTGGCAGCATGAACGCAGCCAATGCGGCATCGTTGCTGGCACAACCGGACATTGACGGTGGCTTGATCGGCGGGGCTGCCTTAAAGGCCCCGGACTTTTTGACGATTATTGCCGCAGCCGCTTGAGAATAAAGCGCCGATAGCTATTGAATTAGGAGCAGTTGATGGGTGTTGTTTCGACAATCTTGCTGGCTGTGCAGATGATTTCTGCGCTGGCCATGGTTGGGCTGATCCTGGTTCAGCATGGCAAAGGGGCCGACATGGGGGCAGCTTTCGGCAGCGGAGGTTCGGGTAGCCTGTTCGGCGCGAGTGGCAGCGCCAACTTCCTGTCACGAACCACGGCAGTGCTGGCAACGGTGTTTTTTGTTGCGACCTTGTTGCTGGCATATTTTGGTTCGGTTCGCCCGGCTGCCAGCGCTGGCAGCGGTAGTGTGCTGGAAAATGCTGCTTTGGTGGCACCTCCTCCTGCGGCAGTTGCACCGGTGCTGCCGGCCTCTGGCGCAGCGCAGATTCCGGCCAAATAATTGCACTTGAGATTCG
>DAOSLL010000732.1:0-1585 GCA_035368905.1 Rhodoferax sp. | reverse complement strand
TTTCCTGCAGAATTATTTTCCAATGATGGCTTATTGGCTTTTGCAACATGCCGTTAGCAACAGATTTGACGTTTCAACGGTCCAGACTCCTCCTTGACAAGCATCCATTGCTTTGGTCTGTTGCCAGCTTACAGGGCTGGATCAATTGAACCTGGGTTACTCAGAAGGACGCGCCCAAGTGGTCCGCTGACGGCGCGGCTGGGTAGGCGCGACGACGACGCTCAAATCCTGCGCTGGGAGGCGTAACGCTCTCAGGCGCGTTGCCAGCGGTTCAATCGGGTGCGCAGCGCTGTGGCCCAATCGGTGAACTCCATCGAAGCTGAAAAGGTCAATATTCATGAGGACTTACAGAGGAAAACAGGGGGGCAACTGAGTAATCTGGATTGAAACGGACTGCACAGCAGGATTCGATCTTCACTGCAAACAGGCTGTGGATTTGTGGACAATTTGCCTGCCGACAAACCGGATCACCTGCCGCCGAAACCGCCTGGGGCGTTGCGCACCGCGTGATCCGTTGCCCACAAGCGCCAAAGCCACCTACCACCACTATCCAATTCAGAAATCCGAAGATACAAGTTTGAATCTGCTTCGCCAGTGGGAAGCCGATATCTGATGTTGCCAGGCCGCCACTGCGCCGGGCATGCTGCAGGTGCCTTTCGGCCAGGCAATGTTGCTGGCACGTTTTGAAGGTTTTTGCCCTCTAGCGCTTGTCATCTATGCGTTGACAGCTCTCAAATAGATATCATTCTGGGGGCTTGACGGCCTCAACGCAGTAGTTTGGAAACGCTGAGCTGCTGGTGAGTAGGGTCATTCATTCCCGCTACCATCGACCTGCCGCGTCGCACATCCATCTCAACCCCAAGGAACCCATCCCATGACTGTTCAAACACAAACCATCACCTTGGGAGGTGGCTGCTTCTGGTGCACCGAGGCGGTTTTTGTCAACGTCAAAGGTGTGCTTGATGTCGAATCTGGTTACTGCAATGGCCATGTGCGCCAGCCCAGCTACGAGCAGGTATGCACCGGCAACACCGGTCACAACGAAGTGGTGAAGCTGGTGTTTGACCCTGGCCAGATCAGCCTGCGCGAAGTTCTGGAGATCTTTTTTGTCATTCACGACCCGACCAGCCGCAATGCCCAGGGCAACGACCACGGCACCCAATACCGCAGCGGCATTTACTTCACAACGCCAGAGCAGCAAGCTGTGGCGCTGGAGGTCATCGGCGACATGACAGACAGCGGCAGCCACACACGCCCGATCGTGACCGAAGTGCTGGGCCTGAGCAACTACTGGGCGGCCGAGGACTACCACCAGGACTTCTTTGCGCGCAACCCGCATCAGGGCTACTGCATGGCCATGGCTGCACCCAAGGTTGCCAAGTTTCGCAAGACCTTTGCGCGGCTGCAAAAGGACTGATCGCTGCCCTATCAATGACTCTCAGTGACCTGGGGGCGAAGGATTTGGTCCGATGGTCAATTGGCACACAACATTTTTGGTGCTTGAACGCTAGCTCGCCATAGCTTTCAGCGTCTTTTCATAATTCATGACAACCATTTGTCGCCTCGTGCGTTATTGCTCTCAACG
>DAOSLL010000731.1:0-1720 GCA_035368905.1 Rhodoferax sp. | reverse complement strand
CCAATGCGTTGACCGAGCTGATGGCCTGGTTCAGGTTGTTCTTGAGCGTGTTGAAGTCACCGTTGTAGCTATCGGTGATCTTCGGCGGAATGTCGCCCTTGGAAATACGATCAACATAACCGGCGGCGACATTCAGTGGTTTGATCACTGCATCTAGCGTGTTGTTGACACCGGCCACAATCTTCTGGAAGTCACCCTGATGCTTGGAAGCATCGGCGCGGGTTTCAAGCTTGCCTTCCACGGCTGCCTTGGCCAGCATGTTGGCATCTGCCACCAATGCGTTGACCGAGCTGATGGCCTGGTTCAGGTTGTTCTTGAGCGTGTTGAAATCACCGTTGTAAGTGTCGGTAATCTTCGGTGGGATGTCACCCTTGGAGATGCGGTCCACATAACCGGCGGCCACATTCAGCGGGCCAATCACGGCATCGAGCGTCTGGTTGACACCGGCCACGATCTTGTTGAAGTCGCCCTGGTGTTTGGAAGCATCGGCGCGTGTTTCGAGCTTGCCTTCCACGGCTGCCTTGACCAGCATGTTGGCATCGGCAATCATGGCCTGCACAGCAGTCTGCATGGCGCCCACTGACTTGGCCAGCGCGCCAATTTCGTCCTTGTTGTGGATATCGAGCTTGAACTCAAAATTGCCTGCGGCCATCTTGTCGGCACCTTCCATCAGCAGACGGGTCGGACCAGTGATTGAGCGGGTGATCAACCAGCCCGCCACGATGCTGAGGACGGCTGCTACCACTGCCAGAATGATCAGAAGGCGCTCGGACGAACTGGCCAGGTCTTCGGCATCTTTGCCAGCCTTTGTCACCAATTCAGTCTGAAAATCTATCAGGGCAACGATGCTCGACATGTAGTCGTTCTGCGCTTTGCGCAAATCACCTTGCAACAAGGACACAGCCTCTTCACGCTTGTTGGCCTTGAGCACGTCGATGTATTTGTCCTGCTGCGCCACATAGGAGGCGCGGGCATCCAGCACCTTTTTCAAAACCGCCTTGCCAGCATCGCTGGTGATGGTTTTCTCGAGTTTTTCAAGACGATCCGAGATGACCTTGCGTTGCTCGGGAATGGCATCCAACTCCTTTTGCCCTTCTGCGGCCGGAAAAATGTAGGCATTGCGAAGTCGCCGGGCAATCGTGTTGATGGCATCAATAGCATCATTGGCCACCACGGTCTTGGGAAACTTGTCTTTCACCAGACCCTCGACCTCGGTCTGCAATGCCGCGATTCGGGCCACCCCGATGACCGATACCACGATCAGCAACACCAAAGTCAGCGCAAAGCCAATGGCCAACCTGACGCCAATCTTCATATTTGCAAACATGTCGTACCCCTTTTATCAAAAGACCTGATTAATCCAACGCATCGTCAAACTCACGCCATCACTGCATGCTCTTGCGGCATCTGACCACCTTTGGCCATGGCCTGGCGCACCAGTGATGGCACATCCAGAATCAAGGCCACATCGCCACTGCCCAAAATGGTCGAGCCGCTGATGCATTTGCTTTGGGCAAACATCTGCCCCAGCGGCTTGATCACTGTCTGAAACTCGCCCAGCAAGGTGTCCACCACCAACCCGGCTTTTTGCCCGGAATACTTGAGCACCACAATGTTTTCACCTTTGACCGACGTGCCCGGAATCGAAAACAGTTCACGCAGCCGGATAAATAAAACAGGTAATCCCCCGGCTTTGCCGGGGCGACAGTAGGGGTTTTAC
>DAOSLL010000730.1:0-1736 GCA_035368905.1 Rhodoferax sp. | reverse complement strand
TCGTCTCCGCTGCTGGCCAGCTGGTTGGTAAAGCTATTGAAGCGCAACAAGTCGCGCAGCATGCGCCAGAAACGCGGGTTGAGCAGGTTGCCCCGTTGGGCGAACACCGTGCTCAATGATGTACCACTCCACTCCAGTGGCCCACCGACACGCCCGCCTGGCACTTGCACCGAGAAAGACATGTCGGACTTTGTAGTGGCGACATCCAGCTCTGCCAGCAACTGAATCAGATTGGGGTAGGTGCGCTCGTTGAACACCAGGAACCCCGTATCCACACCGTGGGTAACCGGGCCTTTTGGGGTGTCCAGCGTGATGTCGACGGTATGGGTGTGTCCACCGAAATAACTCCCGGTCTCAAACAAGGTGAGATCGGCACGACCTTTGAGCCGATGGGCAACAGCCAAACCAGAAATACCGGAGCCGACAATGGCGATTTTCATGACAAAAGGAGAGTTTAAAACAGTTTCGTATTTTTGCGACTGATTGGTAATTTAGCACATTGATTGGTTTTATGCACGCCGCGCCATTTGCTATTTCCATGCGGGCGACATGGATGAGTGCGTGCCGGCCAGACGATGTAGCTGCGCTCTTCCAAGCTTGAGCGTCGGCTCGCCTGCCTGGGACAGACTGAACAGGCCAAGCATGATGGCAATGAACCGCGGATTGCCGTCAACCCAGATGCGTGATTTGGATATCTCCCCAATGCCGCTTCAGATACTCAGCCACCAGACGGCGGTGGCAGCAGTGTGGCTTGTCTTCACTGCACAGAAGGCAGCCATCCGACAACATGGCCCTGGGCAAGGACTGTTCAATTTGCCGTTTTTCCAACAAGTCAAGAAATCGATTTTCATATGTTGCCCAATCACCACCGAACTTCTTGTACTGATCCAGCATCTCCTGCGTTGGAGCCAGTTCCGGCAAGTGCAGGTAGTCCATGTCACAGATAATTTTGAGGAAATAGGCCAGGTCATTCTTCTTTGCAAACCCGGCAAGTTGCGAAACATTGTTCAGCCGGACGTCCACCACACGCCTGGCACCTGACGCCCGCAAGTTCTCAAAGAACTGCTGCGCGCTTTTCTTGGTGAATCCGATGGTGAATAACTTCATTCGACGTCCCCATTGATGTCCCCGGTCTGCTTGTCATCGCTGTACGTCAAGCCTTGCATCTGTCTGGCCATGGCCTCTTGCAGCAACTCATCCGGCGTTCGGAAGAGGTCCAAGCGTGGCACGCCGGTCATGTCAAGCAATCGACGCATCGCGTCATCGTCAGGCTCAATGTCACCATTGGCAAGAATATGCACAAGGTTCACGCCTCGGCCCTTGAGGGCTTGGCCCACCAGCAAGGTGCGGTGACAAACCAGTGGCTCCTTCTCAGCACACATCAATGCAATCCTGTACTTGTGCGAGGCCGCCATCACACGATCCAGACCCGCCTTGAACAAAACTGTCGCAGCCAGCCGTCCGTATTGCACTTGCCCACGCTCGTAGCAGCCTGGGTCACCCGGGCGCGCGCCCAACTCTTTTCCAACAAACGCGTAGGCAATGCCGTGGGCGCGCAACACCTCCCGGAGTGCGCCCCTGTTGAATTGGGGGTTGTATCTGCTGAACGGTTGTGACCGAACATCTGCAATTGCAGTCACCTCGGCGGCCTGGAGAATGCTCAGGAAACGCTCGATGGAGTGATTTGAATGCCCAACGGTGTAGATCGTCGTCTCCACGCTCATGTCCATCGTTCA
>DAOSLL010000729.1:0-1760 GCA_035368905.1 Rhodoferax sp. | reverse complement strand
ATTGCCCGATGTGCGGTGCCGCCCAAGACCCGCAGCGGCGCTATTTCCCCAAGCCTGGTCAGGAGCAAGAGGCCAAAGGCCATCGCTTTGTCGGCATCGACTGGGTTTGTGCCTACTGCGAATCGCCCAACTCTGCTGCTGCTGCCTTTTGCGTCAATTGCGGCGGGGCCAGGGATGGCACAAAAGAGGCAAGCCTGGTGCAGGACAAGACTGCCAGCGTGATGCCAGCCAGCCCGGTGCTGCCGGTGGCAGCAGCAGCGCCGTCAGGATTTCCATGGGGCAAGGCGGCGCTGGCGTTGCTGCTGGTGGTCTGTTCGGTGCTGGCCTGGTTGTTTTTGAGCAAACATGACGAAAGCGTGCAGATTGCCGAGAAGTCCTGGAGTCGCAGCATCGACGTGGAGCGTTTCAGCGCCGTCAGAAGCGCCGACTGGTGCGATCAAATGCCGCCCGATGCCTACCTGGTCAGCCGCAGTCGCGAGCAGCGCAGCACGCGCCAGGTCGAAGACGGCCAGGACTGCGTGGAAGTGCGCGCCGACCGGGGCGACGGCACTTTCAGCAAAAGCAGCCAATGCAGCCCCCGCTACCGCAGCGAACCGGTTTTCGATCTCAAGTGCAGTTTTCGCGTCAACCGCTGGCAGCTCGCGCGAACCGACAAATTGGTCGGCACTGCCAGTTTGACACCGGCCTGGCCCGCACCAGCGCTGGGCAATACCCTGCTGGGCGGCAACAGCCTGGGTGCCGAGCGGCTCGGCACGCGGCGAGAAAGTTACCGGGTCCGGTTGCAGTCGGCGCAGGGCAAGGAATGGCATTGCGATGTTGATGCCGGCATCTGGTCGGGGCTGGCTGAAAAGCAGCCCATGACCTTGAAAATCCGCAACACCGGTGGCGCTGATTGCGCCAGCCTGGCTGCCAGCAGGTAATTGCCATCCGGCCTCGCGGCAACGCTTTACTTTGAGCTACAGGGACTTGGGTTGGTGCGACACAGACCGTCGCCGTGCCAATGCAGCGCCTTTACCAGCGCACTTTCTCGCAGGTGCTGCGGCCAAGCTTTGAATCAGCCGCTGTCGGCTGCGCCTGGCATCGTCCAGAGCTGTTTGACACCTGTCATCAAGGCCCTGACGAAACACCCTGAAATAAGGGTAAAAAGTGGCTCTAGCCATTGCTGTTATTGCGTTACAAGCTACTATTACAGTAGCATATCAAATACCCGCTGAAGGCATAATGCAGGCAACCGAAGCACATTCAATCTGGATTCTTCAGTTGACCGTTGGTTTTCATCTGCAAGTCCTTATGAGGATTTACTTTTTTGGCTTCGATGGCTTTCACCCATTGCATGGCAGCGCAACGCACCCGATTGAACCGCTGGCAACGCGCCTGTTGTCGCTGCTCATCCCTCGTCCGCCAGGACCACATGCGGGCAGTTAACCCGCGTCGCTATCGCGTCGGCCCAGGCGCGCCGCCAGCGACCCACCCGCGCGCGTCCAACCGAGGCATCCAGTTTCAATGACGACGGCTGTTTTCTCACTGGCAGCGGGTGTGCCCAGACACCGGACCCGGCGCGTGTTGCCGGGTTTTCATCTGACGCTGGGCTACACGCTGTTCTACCTTGGTCTGATTGTGCTGATGCCGTTGTCTGCCCTGTTGTTCAAGACCTTCACACTCACCTGGGACCAGTTTTGGGCGGCAGTCACCAGTGCGCGCGTGCTGGCCTCGTACCGGCTGACCTTTGGCGCATCGTTCCTGGCGGCGCTGGTCAATGT
>DAOSLL010000728.1:0-1766 GCA_035368905.1 Rhodoferax sp. | reverse complement strand
TTCCACCAGCTTGCCCTGGGACACGAACTCCTTGATGCGCTCTGCCAGCTCCAACTTGATCGCTTCCACCGCCGACAGAACCTGCTCGCGCGGAGTCACATAGTGGCTACTGGGATAGACCGTGAAGCGCGGGATCTTCTGCCGGATGCGCCCGGTCAGCGGGTCAAACAGTTGCAGACTTTCAATCTCGTCATCAAACAGCTCAACCCGAATTGCCATCTCGGAATGCTCGGCTGGAAATATGTCGATGGTGTCGCCCCGCACACGGAACGCGCCGCGTGAAAAGTCGATGTCGTTGCGGTTGTACTGCATGCGCACCAGTTGCGCAATCATGTCGCGCTGGCCCAGTTTGTCACCCGCGCGCAGCGTCATCACCATCTTGTGATAAGCCTCGGGTTGGCCAATGCCATAGATCGCCGAGACGGTGGCCACAATCACCACATCACGGCGCTCCAGCAGGCTCTTGGTGCACGATAGGCGCATCTGCTCAATATGCTCATTGATCGCCGAGTCTTTTTCAATAAACAAATCACGCTGCGGCACATAGGCCTCGGGCTGGTAGTAATCGTAGTAACTGACGAAATACTCCACCGCGTTCTTCGGAAAAAACTCGCGAAACTCTGAATACAACTGCGCCGCCAGCGTCTTGTTGGGTGCAAAGACGATCGCCGGCTTGCCAAGGCGGGCAATCACATTGGCCATGGTGAAGGTCTTGCCGGAGCCGGTGACGCCCAGCAAAGTCTGGAACACCTCGCCGTTTTCCACCCCCTCCACCAGCTGATTGATGGCCTCAGGCTGGTCACCCGCGGGCGGATACGGCTGGTACAGCTCAAAAGGTGAATCGGGAAAACTGACAAAGGTGCCGGTGCGGATGTCGGAGCTGGCGTCAGATACAGCCAGAGCAAGCGGTGTCGAACTGGCTTTTGAGCTGGGTGCAGGCATGTGGGGAGTCAATTGAAAGTGGGGTACAGACCTGCATGGTAGCGTCAAGCTCCGCTGCCGCTGCCGCTGCCACATGCCCAGGAGTCGTGCGCAAAGCCTGAACCCCCTCGCGCCCTGCATCATCTCCTGTTGACCCAAATCAAAGTGATGTGCCAGAGTGTCGCTAGCATTTGCTGCTGGAGGATAAGCATGTTCGATCAACCCATCCGAAATGTCATGGAGCGCAGGAAGTTTCTGACCGCACCACCAGAAATGACTGTCAGCAGTGCCGCCCGGCTGATGGCCAGCAAAAATACGGGTGCCATTCTGGTGGTGAAAAGCAAGCACCTGGTCGGCATTTTTTCCGAACGCGACGCCGTGTTTCGGGTCATGGCCAAAGGCAAGGACCCCGAAACCACCTTGCTCAGTGAGGTCATGACGCCCTCGCCTGTGTCCATGGGGCCGAGCCAGTCGTTTGGGCACGCGCTGCTACTCATGCAGGAGAAGGGCTTTCGCCACATCCCCGTGGTTGAAGATGGGCACCCGATTGGCATTATTTCGTCACGCAATGCAATGGACCCCGACTTGGAAGAGTTTGTGTTTGAGGCCCGGCGGCGCGAACATCTGCGCCATTCCTGAGGCCACGCGCTGCAGCCCGGCGCCTTGGCTGGCTGCCCTTAACTCTCAGTAAAATGCGGGTTTCCCCCAAAACTCCACAGGACTCTTTCATGTCACTCTTTTCCGCTGTCGAAATGGCCCCGCGCGACCCTATTTTGGGTTTGAACGAACAGTACAACGCCGACACCAACCCAAACAAGGTGAACCTGGGCGTTGGCGTGTATTTC
>DAOSLL010000727.1:0-1773 GCA_035368905.1 Rhodoferax sp. | reverse complement strand
GCTTTCCCTCGAACCCGTATGAGTAGCGCCAGACCTTTGACCCACTCATCAGAATCTCAAGGTATAGCTCGCCGCCATCTGCCAGCGGGTCTATCCCTGTCTATCCTTGTCTGTAGGTGATAAAAACCCCTAAGTGAATCAACAGCTTAGGGGTTTTATTCGGCCGTCCTTGGCGGCCTTTGTCGATTGCTACATGTGGTCGATCATGACTTGTCCAAAGCCCGAGCAGCTTACCTGTGTAGCTCCTTCCATCAGGCGGGCAAAGTCATAAGTGACTTTTTTGCTCTTGATGGAGCGCTCCATCGATTTGATGATGGTGTCGGCCGCTTCAATCCAACCCATGTGGCGCAGCATCATCTCTGCGGACAGGATTTCCGAGCCGGGGTTCACATAGTCTTTGCCCGCGTACTTGGGTGCCGTGCCATGGGTGGCTTCAAAACATGCCACTGAATCTGACAGGTTGGCGCCCGGCGCAATGCCAATACCTCCAACCTGCGCCGCCAGTGCGTCAGATATGTAGTCACCATTCAGATTCAAGGTGGCGATCACACTGTACTCAGCAGGGCGAAGCAAAATTTGTTGTAAAAAGGCATCAGCGATGCTGTCCTTGACGGTAATTTCCTTGCCCGATTTCGGGTTTTTGAACTTGCACCATGGGCCACCGTCAATCAACTCGGCACCAAATTCTTTTTGCGCCAGACCATAGGCCCAGTCACGGAAGCCACCTTCGGTGTATTTCATGATGTTGCCCTTGTGAACGATGGTCACGCTGGGCTTGTCGTTGTCGATCGCGTATTGAATCGCCTTGCGTACCAGACGCTCGGTGCCTTCGCGCGACACCGGCTTGACACCAATGCCCGAGGTTTCAGGGAAACGGATCTTGGTGACACCCATTTCGTCCTGCAGAAACTTGATGAGCTTTTTGGCTTTGGGTGTTTCGGCTTCAAATTCGATGCCAGCATAGATGTCTTCCGAGTTTTCGCGAAAGATCACCATGTTGGTTTTGTGCGGTTCCTTGACCGGGCTGGGCACGCCTTCAAAATACTGAATTGGGCGCAGACACACGTAAAGGTCGAGTTCCTGGCGCAGCGCCACGTTCAACGAGCGGATGCCACCACCGACTGGTGTGGTCAGCGGCCCTTTGATGGACACCACATACTCGCGCAACGCAGCCAAAGTCTCTTCGGGCAGCCATACATCGGGGCCATAGACCTTGGTGGATTTCTCGCCGGCATAAACCTCCATCCAGTGAATCTTCTTTTTGCCGCCATATGCCTTGGCCACGGCTGCATCAACCACCTTGATCATCACCGGGGTGATATCGAGGCCGGTGCCATCGCCTTCAATGAACGGAATGATCGGCTGATCTGGCATATTCAGGGACATGTCCGCGTTGACGGTGATTTTTTGGCCTTCAGCAGGTACTTTGATGTGTTGATACATTGAATTGGATCTCCATGAATGGGTCGGGAATCGTGTCAGAACTAACAATTTTATTTTAGTCCGATTAAATTGCTGGTTGCTGTCAACCGATACTGCATTGAGGGCGTTGTAGCTGCACCTTCTAAAAGTTCGAAGGTTTTTACCAACGTTAATCCAAGGAAACTGACAAATGAACAAACTCCTCGCTGCTCTGGTTGCTGGTCTTTTCGCTGCTGGCGCTTTCGCCGCTGCCTCTGCACCTGAAGCCGCTGCACCTGCCAAGGCTGCTGCCAAGGCCGAAGTAAAAGCCGAAATGAAAGCTGACGCTGCTTCCAAGCCAGCCAAAAAGGC
>DAOSLL010000726.1:0-1787 GCA_035368905.1 Rhodoferax sp. | reverse complement strand
CAGTGCGGTCACGGTGGTTTTGCCATTGGTGCCGGTAATGGCCAGCACCACCGGGCGGTAGCCGCGCTCGGCCTGCAACTGCGCCAGCGCCTCAGAAAACAAGCCCAATTCGCCTGTAGACCTTATGTTCATTGCGCTGGCAGCTATCATCAGTGAAGCAATTGCAGGCGGTGCCAGGCCCGGGCTTTTGAACACCGCCTGCACTGGCTGGCTGCCCTGCAGCAGGCTTGCGTCAAGCGCACCTGCGACAAAGCGCGCACCAGGCAGGTCGCGCTGCAGGTGGGCCAGTTGCGGCGGCGCGGCGCGACTGTCAGCCACTGTCACCTGCGCGCCGCAGCGGGTGCACCAGTGCGCCATGGCCAGGCCAGACACACCCAGCCCGAGGATCAGCACATGTTGGTGTTGCAGGTGGTTCATGGTTAGCGCAGCTTCAGGGTGGTCAGTCCCACCAGGCATAACAGCATGGTGATGATCCAGAAACGCACCACCACCTGCGTTTCTTTCCAGCCGGTTTTCTCGAAATGGTGGTGCAGCGGGGCCATCTTCAGGATGCGCCGCCCCTCGCCAAACTTCTTTCTGGTGTATTTGAAATAGGTCACCTGCAGCATGACGGACAAGGCTTCTGCGACAAAAATTCCACCCATGATGGCCAGCACGATTTCCTGGCGCACGATGATGGCGATGGTGCCCAGCGCACCACCCAGCGCCAGCGCGCCGACATCGCCCATGAAGACTTGCGCCGGATGCGCGTTGAACCACAAAAATGCCAGCCCGGCCCCGCCCATGGCGGCGCAAAACACCATCAACTCGCCAGCGCCCGCAATGTGCGGCAGAAAAAGGTAGCGGGCAAACACCGCATTGCCCGTCACATAGGCAAAAATGCCAAGGCAGGCACCAACCATCACCACCGGCATGATGGCCAGCCCGTCGAGCCCGTCGGTCAGGTTGACGGCGTTGCTGGAGCCGACAATCACCAGATAAGACAACAGCACAAAACCCAGCACCCCCAGCGGGTAGTTGACTTCCTTGAAAAACGGCACCATCAGCCCGGCCTTGGGCGGCAGGCTCAAGTCGAAACCCGACTGCACCCAGGTGAAAAACAGTTCCAGCACCCGGTAGTTGGTGTTTTCAGAAATCGAAAACACCAGGTACAGCGCGGCCACCAGGCCAATCAGCGACTGCCACAGGTATTTCTCGCGTGAGGGCATGCCCTCGGGGTCTTTGTTAACCACCTTGCGCCAGTCATCCGACCAGCCAATGGCACCAAAACCCAGCGTCACCAGCAACACGATCCAGACAAAACGGTTGCTCCAGTCAAACCAGAGCAAGGTCGAGATCGTGATGCACAGCAAAATCAGCACCCCGCCCATGGTCGGCGTGCCGCTTTTGCTCAGGTGGGTGTCCATGCCATAGCCGCGAATCGGTTGCCCGATCTTCAGCGAAGTCAGGCTGCGAATCACCCACGGCCCGGCCGCCAGCCCCATCAGCAGCGCGGTCATGGCAGCCATCACGGCGCGGAAAGTCTGGTACTGGAAAACCCGCAAAAAGCCGAGATCGGGCGACAGGTTTTGCAGCCATTGGGCGAGCCAGATCAGCATGCGCCACCCCGCTGAGCTGCCGACACTGAAGCCGGTTTCAAAAACAAGTCAGGCAGCATCAAAGACCGCCTTGTCGTCGTTGACCAACACCTGCAGCACCCGCTCCATCTTCATGAAGCGCGAGCCCTTGACCAGCACACTGGCCACCCCTGGCAGGGCGGCCAGCACCGCAGCCTGCAGATCAGGCAT
>DAOSLL010000725.1:0-1793 GCA_035368905.1 Rhodoferax sp. | reverse complement strand
AATCCAAATGAAGCTTTACTACTCGCCAGGTGCCTGCTCACTGGCACCCCACATTGCCCTGAGAGAATCCGGCCTGGCATTTGAAGCAATTGCGGCACCGACCAAAACTCACCGACTGGCTGACGGCACTGATTACTACACCATCAACCCGCTGGGCTATGTGCCCTGGTTGGTGCTTGACGACGGCAAGCAGTTGCATGAATGCGCGGCCATCCTGCAGTTCGTGGCAGACTTGGTACCAGATCGGCAGTTGGCACCCGCCAACGGCAGCTTTGCGCGCTACAAGTTGCAGGAGTGGCTCAACTTCATTGCCACTGAATTGCACAAAGGCTTTTCACCTTTGTTTGCCCCAGGCATGCCCGATGAGGCAAAGGCAATCGCCAAGACCCGTGTCAATGGTCGCCTGCAATGGGTGGATGGTGAGATGGCAGACAAAAGCTTTCTGATGGGCGAGCATTTCACCATTGCAGATGCCTATCTATTCGTGGTGACAGGCTGGAGCAAACATGTCGGCCTGGATATTTCAGGTTTGACGAACCTGAGCGCCTTTGTTGACCGCATCGGTGCCCGGTCAGCCGTGCAAGAGACTTTGCGCGCTGAAGGTCTGACTAAATGAAGTGGCATTGAAATTGCTCAGGGACCCTACATGATTTTCGATAAAACCGCCGCCGTCACAAGTGACACCCACCTGGTTGCCAGAGCGGCCGCCCATTGCCCACCCGTTTTGGTTCCGGATTACCTGGAAAAGACCTATTGGTGGGCCTATACACACCCCAATGCGGTGCGCGTCTTCGAGCGCCAGTGGCTGGTCAACCTGATTTTATGGGGCAATTTTTCGCGCCTGCGCGATCTGGCCCTACAGGAAATGGGCCACAACCTTGAGGGCCAGGTGCTGCAAGTTGCCTGTGTCTATGGCAACCTGACCGAACACATCGTGCGCCGCCTGGGCCCCAAGGCTCATCTGAACGTCATTGACGTGGCACCGGTTCAAATCAAGAACCTCCACCAAAAGCTGCACGACAAACGCCAGGTCAGCATCTTGCAGCAGGATGCCTGCAATTTGAGTTTTCACGATGCCAGCCATGACGCAGTGCTGGTGTTTTTCCTGCTGCATGAAATGCCGGTTGAGGTTCGCCGGAAGACCATTGCCGAGGCGTTGCGGGTGACCAAGCCGGGTGGCAAGGTGATTTTTGTGGATTACCACAAGCCGGTGGCGCGCAGCCCATTTCGATACATCATGGTGCCAATCCTGAGTACGCTGGAACCCTTTGCCATGGATTTGTGGAACAACCAGATCGTTGACTGGCTACCTGCAGATGGCCAATACGCCAGCATCGAGAAGCAGACCTATTTTGGTGGCTTGTACCAAAAGCTGGTGATCACCCGCTAACCCTGGCTTTTGACAGGACGCACACAAAGCTGCGTTGCGGTTCGTCCGATAATTCGCCATTCATTGTTGCAACTGCCGACCCTTTGAACAACTTTCCGTCATTGACACTCATTCAACTTGGCTGCATCAGGGGTGGGCGTGAGTTGTTCAAGGACGTGGATTGCACCGTACAAGCCGGTCGCTGGCTGTATGTAGTCGGCCCCAATGGCATTGGCAAGACCAGCCTGTTGCGCATGCTGTGCGGTTTGGCACCGACCGAGTCCGGCGAGATTCGATGGAATGACCTGCCGATCCACACCCAGCGCGACAGGTATTTGCAGGACCTGTGTTACCTCGGACACCTGAACGCGCTACAGGAATCGATGAGCGTGATGGAGAACCTGGCATTTTCCTCTGCGCTCGG
>DAOSLL010000724.1:0-1795 GCA_035368905.1 Rhodoferax sp. | reverse complement strand
TCGCAGAACTGTCAGCGTAGGGCTCATCGTACAGACGGGCCAGGGTATCGATCAGGTCAAAGTCATCACTTTTGACCACTTCAAGCCGGTGGTTGGTGTGGTAGCGGTCAGCCACTTGCTGGGCGAACTCGGATTCGTTAAAAACCGGGTCGTCAAATCCTATGGAGCAGGTGTTGACCGGGTCTTTGGACAAGCCCGCCATCATGGCCACCACAGCGCTGCTGTCCACGCCGCCGGACAGGAATGCCCCCAGCGGGACTTCAGCAATCATGCGCAGCCGCACAGACTCTTGCAGGCGCTGCACCAGCTCGGCTTGGGCATCGGCCTCGGAGATGGGGTTGTCCAGGGTGAACTTGACATCCCAGTAAGCAACCGGCGCTGGCAAGGGCTGGCCGCGCTTGATCGTGAGGGTGTGAGCGGGTTCGAGCTTGCTGGCTTGTTTGAAGATGGTGCGTGGCTCGGCCACGTAGCCCAAGGCAAAGTATTCTTCTACTGCCAGCGGGTCAATGTCTCGGCGCAGGTCACCGTGCGCCAGAATGGATTTGAGCTCGGAGCCAAATAGCAGCGTGCCGTTGTCCAACATGGCGTAGTACATGGGTTTGACGCCCAGACGGTCCCGCGCGAGGAACAAGGTTTGCTGATTGCGGTCCCATAGCGCAAAGGCAAACATGCCGCGAAAACGCTTGACGCAGTCAGCACCCCAGGACTCCCAGGCGTGCACGATGCATTCAGTGTCGCTCTTGGTGTGAAACACGTGGCCTAGCGCTTGCAGCTCAGGAATGAGGGCCTGGTAGTTGTAAATTTCACCGTTGAAGATCACCACCACTGAACCGTCTTCGTTAAACAGCGGCTGCTGACCGGTGGCGATGTCGATGATGGACAAGCGCCTGTGGCCCAGGCCAATGCCGGGTTCAAGGTGCAGGCTTCCTTCGTCGGGGCCACGGTGCAGTTGTGAGTCATTCATGCGCTGCAGAACGGCGCGGTCAACTGCGGTTGTACCGCGCGTGTCAAAAATACCGGTGATACCGCACATGGTTTAGCCCGTTGTTATTTTGGTGGAAAAGTGAGTTTATCGGCATGTCGCCATTTCATCCGTCATTGCACTAATGGTTCTCACTCGGTGAAGGCGGTAAAGCAATCCAGCCAGCAGGTTCACGCACTGCTGCGCTTCGCTCGCAGTGCCGCTGACAGGCTCAATTGCTGGTTGTAGACACGCTGATAGGTGGACACCATGGACTGCATGCTGAACCGGTCAAGCACGCGCTGACGCCCCGCCAGCCCCATCTGGTGGGCCAGCCTGGGGTTGCTGGCCAGGTCGATGATCTGCTGCGCCATGGCGCTCGGGTCTGCCGCAGGGACAATGCTGCCGGTGTCTGGCTGCTGCACAAGGTCGGCGTTGCCGCCCACGGCTGTAGCAATCACAGGCAGGGCGCTGGCCATGGCCTCCAAAATGGTGTTGGAAATGCCTTCGGCCAGCGAAGGCAAGGCGAAGGCGTGCAGACCGCGCATGATGTCGGCTACGTCGCTGCGCTCGCCCGGCAACCAGGCCAAATCACCCAAGCCAGCTTGGTCCAGTATGGCTTGGGCCTGACCACGCAAAGGGCCATCGCCAATCATGACCAGACGCAGATTGGCTTTGAGTTGCGGGGCTGATGCCATTGCTTGCACAAAGGCCTGGGCCAGCGTGGTTTGATCTTTCACCGCTTGCATTCTGCCTACGGTGCCTAGCAGCCAATGCTGGGCCGGGTCAAATGGGCAACCGACAATGCTTTGGGGACCGGTGGGTGCTGGGCAA
>DAOSLL010000723.1:0-1806 GCA_035368905.1 Rhodoferax sp. | reverse complement strand
GCCGGTGCAGCGACAGGCCCATTTATGCCGACTTTTGTCACGCGCTGCTGGTTGCGCCGGCATGGCGGGCGGGCAGGCCATCGACCTGGCCAGTGTCGGTCAGCAGCTCACCGAGGCACAGTTGCGCGAGATGCATCGCCTGAAGACCGGCGCTCTGTTGCAGGCCAGTGTCATGATGGGGCTGGCCTGCGGCCAACCGACCGCAATGGCGACTGCGGCGCTGCAGGAATTTGGTGCCGCCGTTGGTCTTGCCTTTCAGGTGGTGGACGACATTCTGGATGTCACCGCAGATTCGGCCACCTTGGGCAAGACGGTTGGCAAGGACGCTGACAACAACAAACCCACCTATGTGTCGCTGATGGGGTTGGCGCCGGCTGGCAGTTTTGCGCAGGATCTGCTCGCGCAAGCGCTGGCGGCACTGGTGCGCAGTGGCCTCACCGATACCCGTGCGCTACAGGCACTGGCGGTCATGGTGGTACAACGCTCCAATTGAGGCACTTTCCAGATATTTGGTAAAAGTGCCTCTAGCCCTTATGGGATAAGCGCAAGTAGCTATAAAAAGTAAAGCATATGTTGATGAATAACCCGTACCCACTGTTGCAGACCATCCACGCACCCGACGATTTGCGGCGGCTGGAGCGGGCGCAACTGGCACCGCTGGCCACCGAGTTGCGTGCCTATTTGCTCGACAGCGTGGCCAAGACCGGCGGGCACCTGAGCTCCAATCTGGGCACGGTCGAACTCACGGTGGCACTGCACTTTGTATTCAACACCCCGCATGACCGGCTGGTGTGGGATGTCGGCCACCAAACCTACCCGCACAAGATCCTGACCGGTCGGCGCGAGCGCATGGCCAGCCTGCGTCAGTTGGGTGGCTTGAGCGGTTTCCCGCAGCGTGGCGAGAGCGAATTTGATGCCTTTGGCACCGCGCATTCCAGCACCTCGATATCCGCTGCGCTGGGCATGGCGGTGGCATCCAGGCTGAAGGGCGAAGACCGCCATGCGGTGGCGGTCATTGGTGACGGTGCCATGACAGCAGGCATGGCATTTGAGGCGCTGAACAACGCTGGTGTGTCGGACTGCAATCTGCTGGTGATTTTGAACGACAACGACATGTCGATCAGCCCGCCCGTGGGTGCGCTCAACCGCCACCTGGCCCGGCTGCTGAGCGGCCAGTTTTATGCAGCCGCCAAAAACGCTGGCAAAACCGTGCTCAAGGGTGCGCCGCCGTTGTTCCAACTGGCCAAGCGTTTTGAAGAGTCGGCCAAGGGCATGGTCAAGCCGATCACGCTGTTCGAAAAATTCGGTTTCAACTATGTTGGCCCGATTGACGGGCACGACGTGGAAACGCTGGTCGAGGTGCTGGAGAACATCAAACACCTCAAGGGGCCGCAGTTTTTGCACGTGGTCACTAAAAAAGGTCAGGGTTACAAGCTGGCTGAAGCCGACCCGGTGGCCTACCACGGCCCAGGCAAGTTTGATCCGGCGGTGGGCCTGCAGAAGTCAAGCGCGTTTGCCAAACCCAGCTTCACCGAGGTGTTTGGCCAATGGCTGTGTGACCAGGCGGCAGCCGACATGCGCCTGGTGGCCATCACCCCGGCGATGCGCGAGGGCTCGGGCATGGTGGAGTTTGAGACATTGTTTCCGGGGCGCTTCTTTGATGTCGGCATTGCTGAGCAACACGCGGTGACCTTTGCCGCCGGGCTGGCCTGTGAGGGGCTGAAACCGGTGGTGGCGATCTACTCGACTTTTCTGCAGCGTGCCTACGACCAGTTGATCCACGATGTGGCGATTCAAAACCTGCCG
>DAOSLL010000722.1:0-1811 GCA_035368905.1 Rhodoferax sp. | reverse complement strand
GACATGACCATTGCCGGCGCAAAATCCTTCTTGATGTGAAGCGCGCCAGCATAGTACTCAAGTGCATCATCGAGATGACCCTGCGCCGCGTGAACGTTGCCGATGCCCAGATAGGCAGGCACGGCATCGGGATTTTTTTCCAGAATGGCCTCGAATGCCCTTAACGCCTCATCATGGCGCTTTGCCTGAAACAAGGCGCGCGCCGAGTCCAACGCAGCTTTGAGATCTGAATTCCCAGCCCTACTCTTGCCGGCCGAAGCGGCACCGCCTCTGTCTTGCTGCGCACCCCGCCCTTGCTGACCTTCCGATGGCATCTTGACCTTGGCATTCCATTGCGACATGTGTGTTTTCCTTTTTCATGAAACCGTTATCAGGCATTAAATGAGCAGTGCACCGACAACCTCGCAGCATACGGTGCGCTACGTTTTGAACAACCGGCGCAGGCAGTTTGACCACTGCCAAAACCTTCAATTGTGTAGCAGTTTTTAATCCATTGAGATGACGGTGCGAATAGCGCACCTGAGCTTAGGATGGCAGGACATCAGTTGAATTCGGTGAATGCGTCCCGCAGCCATTTTTGGCAGTGAATACAAAATCGTCCCGTTGCCGACGAACAGGCATAGGCCGCATTTCCGTCCAAATCACCGATATTTGTTCCAGGCAGTGAGCGCGCGAACCAGTCACCCCATTTTTTTGCCACCAGGCTGGCACCTCTTTGTCAGCCAACCACATCGAGCTCTGTGGTGCTTCATTGATCACAGCGTCGAATTTCTCGCCATGATTGCCTTCGTCCGCTTGCATCCGTGGGCCCCAGAAACACTGTGTTGAAAAAAACAACACGAGCCGTTGCCTCGTGTTGCAGGGTAACTTTGTTCTTATGGCATCTTCGTCATTCCCGCCTGCGCGGGATTGACGGTAAATCAACGATTTAGCGAGAGAACAAATTTGCCCTGCCTCGCGGTGAGCCCAGATTGCGTTTTTCGCAAAAACAAGTGAATATTCTTCACGCCAGTCACCCGCACAAGAAAAAACGCGTTCACTCCGCCCTTTTTGACCAGTGTTATAGCCGGGTATTCTACGCACAACCCAAACAGCGACGAATAAAGTGAACTCGGGATTTTGGATGAAAACTCACCTTGTCCCGGTTTGCCTTTTGGCCTGACAGGAAGCACTTCGGCCTTGTCCTGTTGCTTTGAGAACGCCCGGCCCGCGTGCGGAGTTGGGATGCTCATAAGTGACTCGAAGCAACGCAAACTCCACACAACAGAGTACACAATCAGTCATTGCAAGAACATGCTGGTTCACCGATGGCAAGCAGCGCCTGCCAAAGTGATCACCAGGCGTGCTTGCTGTTATCAGGAAATGCGCTGGATTTGACCGCCTTGACATACGCCAGCATGGCATCCTTGATACCATGGTGCTCGGGGATGCCGGGTAGCTCGGCCATGAAATTGCGCACAAACTTGGGCATCTTGCCGAGATTCAGACCCAGCATGTCGTGCATCACCAGCACCTGGCCTGCTGTGCCGTTACCAGCACCGATGCCAATGGTCGGGCAGTGTGGCAACTCGGTGGTGAGTTCTGCAGCGAGGGTTGCTGGCACCATTTCAAGCACCATTAAAGCGGCCCCCGCGTCCTGCAGTTCAAGCGCATGCTGCCTCATGATGGCGGCGGCCTCGACCGTTTTACCTTGCACCCGGTAGCCACCCAAGGCGTGCACGGTTTGCGGGGTCAGGCCCGGATGGGCGCACACTGGAATGCCGCGCTCCACCAGAAAACGCACGGTGTCTGAAGTCCAGCCGCCGCCCTCC
>DAOSLL010000721.1:0-1834 GCA_035368905.1 Rhodoferax sp. | reverse complement strand
CTGGGATGAAATGCGTACCAGCGAGACACCAATGGACGCGCCGGGCAGCTACCGCAGGTTCGATGGGTCAATCATGGACATACGCAAACATGTGCGCAAGTCCGGTCAGCAATGCGAGTTCTATGCCGTGCGGGCGCGGCCCATGCGCGGCACACAACGTTACGAACCCGAAATCACTGACATCGGGCTGCACCTGGCAGCCACCCTGGAGGCCACAGAAGACTGCCTGGTGCTGACCGACAACGAAGGCTCCATTCTGAATATGAATCGCCGCTTCTCCCAGCTTTGGCCGCTGCCTCAAGAACTGTTGGTGGAGCGCGATGACCGAGGCATCGTGGTATTTATTGACGGTTTGTTGCGTGATGAGCCGGGCCAGTCGCATCAGTTCACCATGCTTCAACAAGTGATCGAACTTCAGACAGAGCCGCATGGCAACACTTTTGAGACGCTGACCCTGAAGGACAACCGAGTAATTGAATGTTTTTCTCATCCTGCGCGCAACCACGACCGAACCATTGGTCGGGTTTTTTGTTTTCGCGATGTCACCGAGCGTATCCAGTACGAAACCTCGCTGAAGGAAGCACGCGACAAGGCAGAAATGGCGATGCGCGGCAAGGCGCAATTTCTGGCCAACATGAGCCATGAAATTCGGACGCCCATGAACGGCATTCTGGGTATGGCGCAAATGCTGCTGCAGCCAAATCTGCAAGAGGAGCAGCGCAATGACTACGCCCGCACCGTCCTGTCGAGCGGGCAGACTCTGCTGGCCCTGCTCAACGACATCCTTGACTTGTCAAAGATCGAAGCTGGAAAATTCCAGATCGAGAGCACCGCATTTGCCCCTGAGGCATTGATGCATGAAACCATCAACCTGTTTGCCGGGGCGGCCCAGACCAAAGGTTTGGAACTCGATTGCCAGTGGCACGGGGCATCTGATCAACGCTATCTGGCCGATTCACACCGCCTGCGCCAGATGCTCTCGAACCTTGTTGGCAACGCCATCAAATTCACCCGCTCGGGTCAAGTCCGTATTGAAGCCAGAGCGTTAGAACGTACCGAGGGCACAAGCGTGTTGGAGTTCGCCGTCAGCGATACCGGCATTGGCATCCCAGCCCATAAACTGGATTTATTGTTTAAGCCATTTTCACAAACTGACAGTTCAACCACCCGTGAGTTTGGTGGCTCTGGTCTGGGACTGTCGATTGTGAGTCACCTGGTAAAGGCCATGGGGGGCGAGACTGGCGTCAGCAGCGAACTCGGTCAAGGCTCCCGCTTCTGGTTTCGAGTCAAAGTTCAAAACATTGCCGAGAATCGGAACAGTCGCAAATCCGAGCGACTGCCACTTGATACCAACTCGGACAACGTAACCACTGTACTGCAAGGTCATGTGCTGGTTGTGGAAGACAACCTGGTCAACTGCATGGTGATCGAATCACTTTTGAACAGTGTGGGGCTGATCGTTTCTGTGGTTCATGATGGACAAAAGGCAGTTGAGCTCATTGAGCATCATGATGGCGGCGCCAACGCCGATACGCCCACACGCCCCGATCTGATCCTGATGGACCTGCACATGCCGGTGATGGACGGCTACACCGCCACGGAAAGAATCCGGCAATGGGAAGTAAGTATCCAACATTCGCCTCTGCCAATCATTGCACTGACTGCTGATGCTTATGAAGAAGACCGACAGCATTGTCTGGCAATTGGAATGAACGACTTTCTGTGCAAACCGATTGCCCTGGATGAACTCAAAATAGCACTGGCCAGGTGGCTGCCGGCAGGCACTGCGGCGCAAGCGGTGAACCCGGGCCCCAAGACCCTCAAGCCTTTGGAC
>DAOSLL010000720.1:0-1845 GCA_035368905.1 Rhodoferax sp. | reverse complement strand
CAGACCATAACCATGACCGAGCAGCCAGGCCGTCAAGGTGGTTTTGCCCGATCCGGCAACGGCTGGTAAAAGCAATCCGCAACCGTCCTTGACCAGCACGGCAGCATGCAGCATGGCGTGAGTGGTTTCCTTGAAGATAAGTCGCTGCTGTCCGACCTGCATCAGCGTGACCGGTAGCTCAGCCAGATTCATGGCGATGGCCACGACTTGACCATTCGCCACAAACCTAAACCCGTCGCCGTCCGCTACAACATCAACCGTCTGACTGGGATCATCGACCGGCGGGGACAAGTGATGCCGAAAAACAAAGGTGGCAGCTTCTGCAACCAATGCGCTGTCAGTGCAAAATTGAAGTTCGTTGCCAACAAATGCGATCCGCACCACGCCAGACATTTCAGGCGGTACTTTCAACAATGCCCCTGGCGATAAAGTCTGACAACGCATCTTGCACTTGCCCCTGAATGACGGCTTCGGCTTCCGGATAGGCTTCGGTCAACAATTCAACAATTTCGGCACCCGAACGCGCACCATCACAAAGCCGCCAAACCAAGGCTGCAGTTTCATTCAAATAAAGCGTTTTGTCGCCGCCTGGCAGATAGATGAGAATCTCGTCTCCGGTGTCTTCTGCCTCCAACCCGTCTTTTGGGCGAAAACTGCTGTCAAATAAATTCATGCTGCGTTCTCACAGTTGTTGTAATCAAACCGGCCCTTTGAAAAAACCGAGCCGGTTGACAGGTCCAAGGTAAAGGCGACGCACACCTTGTTGAAAAAACGTCGCCGGATGATGGTAAAACAAAATACCAGCCATGCTGCGGCTGGTGCGCACACCATAAACCAGTCTTGCCCACCATTCTGGCGGAATGACTGATCTGCCAAGCAAAATCCGCTTGTCACGTGCACTGGTCTGATCACTGAAACTCTGGCGTGGCCAGCCCCTGAAGTCCTGTCCGATGGCCGACATCTTTGGCGGCGCGTCTGATGACAGTTCCAGTCGCTGACACAGGCTACTGCTCAACGGTGAAAACGCATGAACCGCTTCGTAGGCGTTCCACAGATCGGGATAGTCACGCTGCAGTTTCGCCCAATCAATGTCGTCAATCAGCCGCTCAGCCATGCCAACCAGATCGGCCAGATGAATGTAGCGAAGAGGTTCGGCCAGTTTGCGCAACCCAAGATACTGCATCCACACCATTTGAACCGGATTGAGTGTGTGCATCGGCTGCCCTAGCGCTTTGTAGGGAAACAAGGGGCGCATCATGTTGTCCATCGACAGTTTGTCTTGCATCAATAAATTGAATGCACTGGTATGCAGTTCAACACTGACAGTCATCTCGCCGCAAGTTCGCTGAGCCAGCGGAAGGTGGTGTTGCAGCAGGTCAAAGCGGCTGCTCGGCAGAGGTGCCCGAAAGCCCAATGCCAGCAGCAAGCCGTGCGCGGCGGTAGCCTGCCCTGGACTGACCAAAATATCGAGGTCTTCCATGGGCCGCAAGCCAGGTTCGGGATAGATGATGTGGGCCAGCGCACCGCCCTTGATCACCACGGATTCGATGCCAGCGTCAGCGAACGTCTTGATGATCTCGGCCAAAGTCTCGGCTTGCGCGCTGGCAATCGCTTTTTGCCGGGCGTACATGGCAGCCAGGGCACGCCTGATGTCTTGCGGATAGGCAATGCCATATTCCTTCAAATGCCAGTAAAGCAGCGGACCAACTTGCTGGCGTGCCGCCGCTTTAGGAACGGCTGACCAATCGTTGAGCTGTCTGGCCTGCACAAGTAACAGATCGGCACGCCTCTTACTAAGAACTTATCCGTAAATAATGTTTACACCTAACTTGATTTTGCGAAATG
>DAOSLL010000719.1:0-1851 GCA_035368905.1 Rhodoferax sp. | reverse complement strand
GCGCATTGCCTACATCACCAAAGGCAAGGGCTACACCTTGTGGGTTGCCGATGCAGACGGTGAAAATCCTCAAAGTGCATTGACCAGCCCTGAGCCCATCATTTCGCCGTCATGGTCGCCCAACGGGCAGCAGCTTGCGTATGTGTCATTTGAGTCGCGCAAGCCTGTTGTTTACGTTCACGAGGTTGCATCCGGAAAACGCCGGCTCGTAGCCAACTTCAAGGGATCTAACAGCGCGCCAGCCTGGTCACCCGATAGCCGGACGCTCGCTGTCACGCTGAGTCGGGATGGCGGCTCGCAGCTGTATCTCATGGATTCGGCCGGAGGCGAGCCGCGCCGTCTGGCGCAGTCCCCTTCGATTGATACGGAGCCTACCTTTACCGCTGATGGAAAGACCATCTACTTCGTGAGTGACCGTGGGGGTGCTCCACAGATCTATCGCATGCCCGCATCAGGTGGCAATGCGGACAGGGTTACTTTTTCGGGAACGTACAACATCTCTCCGTCTTTGAGTCCAGATGGGCGTTGGCTGGCCTATGTTTCTCGCGTCAACGGTGCGTTTAAACTGCACGTCATGGATCTCGCGAGTGGTGCTGCCAATGCCATTACGGACACGTCAGCGGATGAAAACCCCAGTTTTTCGCCTAACAGCAGGCTCATCATCTATGCAACCCAGCAACAAGGGCGTGAAGCATTGATGACCACGACACTGGATGGAAAGATCAAGGCCCGCCTTGCGGGGCAGGGCGGGGATATCCGGGAGCCGGACTGGGGCTCGGTGCAGCGATAATTGGAATAACTTAGGAGTCTTGAATGAAAAAATTGGTATCAATAGTCGCACTGGTAGCAATGCTCAGTGCATGCGGTTCTGCAGTCAAGCTGGACAATGTTCCGGTAGAAGACAAGTCTGGATCCTCGGTAGGTGCCGGTGGTGCCTCTACAGCGGGTAGCGGAAGTGGTGTTGGCAACGGTGGCGTCGCATCGGTCGATCTGGGCAAATCGGCTCAGGACATGAGCCTGCAGTCGGCGACCCGCATCGTCTATTTCGACTACGACAGTTTCGCGATCCGTCCTGAGTTTGTGTCCGTCATTGAGAACCATGCGCGTTTCATCAAAGGCGACCGCAACCGCAAGGTGGTCATTGAAGGCCATACCGATGAGCGCGGTGGTCGGGAATACAACCTGGCACTCGGCCAGAAGCGCGCTGAGGCCGTTCGTCGCGCATTGGGTGTGAGCGAGTCACAAGTTGAAGCCGTGAGTTTTGGCAAAGAAAAGCCTGCGGTACCCGGTTCCACTGAAGCTGCCATGGAAAAAAACCGTCGCGCTGAAATCGTTTACCGATGAAATTGCGTAAGCTGTTTTCGGGTGCTGGCCGAAGCCTAGCGTTGGCTGCTGCACTGGTCTGGATGGCTCCCGCGGGTGCCGGCCTGTTTGACGACGAAGAGGCACGCAGGGCTATTCTGGATTTGCGCCAGAGGATTGAGGCTTCCAGTCAGGCCCTCGAACAGAAAATGGCGATCGAATCCAAGCGTGCGAACGAAGAGGACGCCCAGCTTCGCCGAAGCCTGATCGAGTTGCAAAACCAGCTGGAGGCAGTGAAAGCCGACCAAGCCAAGCTGCGTGGGCAGAACGAGCAAATGGCCCGCGATCTGGCAGAGTTGCAACGCAAGCAGAAAGATGATGCGCAGGCATTTGGTGATCGCCTTCGCAAACTGGAGCCTGCCAAGGTGACTTTTGATGGTCGTGAGTTCACGGCTGAACAGGTGGAAAAGCGGGACTTCGAAACGGCCATGGCAATTTTTCGCAAAGGGGAATTTGCCAACTCGGAAGTTGCGTTTGTGGATTTCATCA
>DAOSLL010000718.1:0-1855 GCA_035368905.1 Rhodoferax sp. | reverse complement strand
GAAGGCATCAGCGTCCGCCACAACCCCGAGTTCACCATGATGGAGTTCTATGCGGCGTATTGGGATTACCAGGACCTGATGACTTTCACCGAAGCGCTGGTACGCGACGCGGCGCAGAAGGCCGTTGGCAAGCTCGAACTGAGTTATGGCGGCAGGCCGGTTGATCTGAGCCAGCCGTTTGCCCGGCTGACGATTCACGAAGCCATCTGCAAATTCACCGAAGGTGGCGAAACGCTTGATGATGGCACTGGCCTGAAGGTTGACAACGCCACATGGCTGCTCAATGCCCTGCGCAGACTCGGCATGACCGAGGCCAAGCACCACCTGTCTGGTCGCAGCCTGGCTGGCTTGCAGGTGCTGTACTTTGAGGAAACGGTGGAAGAAAAGCTCTGGCACCCGACCTTTATCTGCGAGCATCCGGTCGAAATATCGCCACTGGCCCGCGAGAGTGACCACAAGCCGGGCGTGACAGAACGCTTTGAGCTCTACATCACCGGGCGTGAGTTCGGCAACGGCTTTAGCGAACTCAACGATGCCCAGGAGCAGGCGGCCCGCTTCCAGGCCCAGGTCACCGCCAAAGACAGCGGTGACCTTGAGGCCATGTATTACGACCACGACTTTGTGCGGGCGCTGGAATACGGCATGCCGCCCACCGGCGGTTGCGGCATCGGCATTGACCGCCTGATGATGTTGTTGACCGACAGCGCCAGCATTCGCGACATCATCTTGTTCCCCGCGCTGCGCCGGGAATCTTGACCAAAATTGGCATCTAGCCCTTATTGCAATTGCGCTGACAGCTATGAATAGAGTAGTAAACTGGTCTGACTCGCGGCCTTTGCAATATTTGCAGGGGTATCCCGCAGGCACCTTGGCACAGGTCGAAAAACTGCTGCAAGACAACCAGGTGGCAGACTGGCTTCTTAGAAAATACCCCGATTGCCACAGCGTGCGCACCGACCGTGCGCTGTTTGACTACGTCCAGGCGCTCAAAACCAGGCACCTGCGTGGCGCCGAACCGCTGGCCAAGGTGGCGTTCGATGCCAAGCTGCAGGTGGTGCAACACGCCCTGGGTACCCACACCACCATCGCACGCGTGCAGGGCAGCAAGCTCAAGGCCAAGCGCGAAATCCGCGTCGCTTCACTGTTCAAACAGGTGCCCGATGAATTTCTGAAAATGATCGCCGTGCATGAACTCGCCCACCTCAAGGAACGTGCGCACGACAAGGCGTTCTACCAGCTCTGCAGCTACATGGAACCGCGCTACCACCAGCTTGAGTTTGAAGTGCGTGTGTACCTGACGCATCTCGAAGCGTCCGGGGCTCGGCTGTGGGGGGCAGTCGGCATTTCTTAGTGTCTGGCCCTGCGCAGGCTGGCAGGATGACCCAGTTGACGCCCACCAGCCAATAACAAGACCCATTGCGCGAGACCCTTTGCCGGGCTGGTCAAACAAGTCCGCGCAACAGGCTTAAAGCAGTTCAGCTTTGTGCTTCCCGTTCCATTTCCAAATCATCCATGTCGTTGTTATCTCGCCTTGCCTTGGGATTGCCCGCCAGGCGGAGCAACCCCCCAAAGCGAGTTACCAGTGATTCAATCGGGTGCATGGCGGCACCGCCCATTGGATGAACCGCATTGGAGCTAAGGATGTTGTCGGGAATAACTCCCCGTTTTGCACCAAGGAGTTGGGATGCACGGCTAGACGCAAGACGCGCCGTGCAACTGGCTAAACAAGCGTCTTGCAACGACGCTGTGCGCCCAAATCCGCCGGTGCAAATAGGGGAAGTTGTTTCTGACCACATCCTTAGCCGGACGAGCCGGAATCGATGAGCCTTCGTCGCGAGGGCGCGACTCCTACACA
>DAOSLL010000717.1:0-1862 GCA_035368905.1 Rhodoferax sp. | reverse complement strand
TAGCGATTTGTGCCAGACTACGCGCAACTTTGCCGAGTGGTCGGTGGCTTGCGAGTTGGTGTCCAATGTTTTCGACATTTACAAGGGCTGTGTGCAGGGTCGTAGCAAAGTGGCGGTTGTCGGACGCAATTCGATGCAGACGCACTGGTCGCGGTCAGTGCACCATTCCACACATTGCGCCGACAAAAAGGTCCACAGCGATCACATAATCTGTTGAGCAGTTAACAATAGAAATGCTGCTGCCACTCGAATATCATCGGAGGTTAACCGAGCCATTTGTCGTTCGGCGCAACCAAAAAGGAAAACACATCTCATGCAAACATTGTTTGAAGCATCGAATCACATCAAGCAGGAGATTGAGCGCACTCGTCAGCACTTGATCAATTTGGAGCAGGCGCTCGAAGGTCTCAAGCCGCTCGTCACGATTGATGTAGCCACAACAACTTTGACTTACACCGTATCGTCCCAGGTGCAACCGGTTGATGACCTATCGGTTGTTAATGCCGATGAACAAGCAAAGAAAAAGACCAAGCCCAAATTGACGGCCAAGCCCAAAGCTGAAAAAACCAAAGCAGTAAAGGCAAAGGCTGGTGAGGCCAAGGTGGTAGCGCCGGTGCTGGCGGTGGAAGCTGCCAAGTTACCGGCAACAGGTGCCGAGCTTTGGCTCAAGTGCATTGGTCGCAAGAAAGTTACTGTCGCACAAATAGTCGATGCGGCGTTGAAGAGACTTAAATTGGAAGAATCAGCGAGAGATGTGATCGCTACCCGTGCCAAAGCCTGGACCTATTCGGCCGCCAAGAAAGGTGACCTCATTGAAGCTGGGATGCGTGATGGCTCCAAGCTGTACCAGTTGTCCGCCGTCAAGGACGAGAGCCCAGTTGTCAATGGTCAAGCCGCCGATCCAGTTGCGGCTGTTGAAGCTGCCAAGGCGGTTGAAGTTGCCCCGGTGGCGGAAGCTGGCAAGGCGGACTGAACGGATGCAATGGTCTTGCGCTGGCTGGATTCAAATAAGTAAGGCTTCACCAGACAGTGTTGCAACAAGGCTTGGAGCAATTCTTCCACGAAAGACCAGATGAAGCGACGCTCGATATTTTGGAAAAGGCAGGCTTGATGCCCCCTGGCTAAACCTTGAATACCGGGCGGGCAGGGCGTTCATACCGATTGACACAGCATCGTGAAATGCATGTTCCCTCGATGGTTTGTTCACATCACCGCTGTATGTGTGTCTTTGATCGCCGCGTTCCCTGCCATGTCAGTCACGCTAGCGCTGGCAAAACGCAACCTGACGGTCCAATTGCGGCAGGTAGAGGAGGGCGGCAACTCGGGCTACGCGGTTGGCACCAAAGCCGGTGAAGCGTTGATGACTGAGCAGATCGTCAATGTGGGAAATGGTGAAATGGCGGTATTCAACAAGATGTGCCGATTTGATGTACCGAGGCAATCCGCTTCAGTGATACATTTGGCTTGGGACTTAAACTCCCCCTCGTTTTTCCTCCCTGAACGAGGCCCGCAAGGGTTCCACCCGGCCTGAAGTGCCGGTTTTTTTATGTGTGATGAACGCATGCACGAGCCTTCTGTGAAATGCTTCTTTTGGCATACTTAAGTGCAGGCCAACCGGATGTCAAGCAATCGACTTTTCTTCACCTTTGTTTTCCTGATCTGTTGTGCAGCGGCACAGCCATCATTGGCAGTTGAGCCGGTGCGTGACCAGGAGATAGCGCAATGTCTGCCGGGAGAGATGGCAACCTGGAGCGATGGCATCGCCACTTGTTTTTGTGTATCAGCATGCGTTTGCTCCCGCCTGGTTCGATGCGCGGCAGATTTTTGTCGCGTTAAACGAGGCCGCTCAAGCCTGGTCGCAA
>DAOSLL010000716.1:0-1899 GCA_035368905.1 Rhodoferax sp. | reverse complement strand
CGAAGGTGAAGCCGCCAACCGCGCGATTGCCATTGCCGAGGTGCTCAACGTGCCAATCTACATCGTGCATGTGTCGTGTAGCGAGGCGGCTGATGCGATTGCCCGCGCCCGCGCCAGGGGTCAGCGGGTTTATGGCGAGGTGCTGGCCGGGCACCTGACGATTGACGACAGTGTCTACCGTCACCCCGACTTTGCCCAGGCGGCCGCGCATGTGATGAGCCCGCCATTTCGCCCCAAGGCGCATCAGGAAGCCCTGTGGCGTGGTCTGCAAAGCGGCAACCTGCACACCACCGCCACCGACCATTGCACCTTCTGCGCCAGCCAGAAGGCGGCCGGGCGGGACGACTTTGCCAAGATTCCCAATGGCTGCGGCGGTGTCGAGGAACGCATGGCAGTGGTCTGGGACGAAGGGGTCAACACCGGTCGCCTGACACCGTCGGAATTCGTTGCCATCACCTCAGCCAATGCGGCCAAGCTGTTCAATATCTACCCGCAAAAAGGCAGCGTATCGGTCGGTGCTGATGCAGACCTGGTGGTGTGGGACCCGGCAGGCAGCAAAACCTTGTCTGCCAAAACCCAGTTCAGCAAAAACGACTTCAACGTGTTTGAAGGCCGCACCGTGCGCGGCATCCCCAGCCATACGCTCAGCCAGGGCAAACTGGTGTTTGTGCAAGGCGACCTGCGCGCTGAGCGCGGGGTCGGGCGCTACCTGAAGCGGCCTGCCTTTAACGCCAACTTTGCGGCAAGCAAATTGCGGGCGGAGGTGTTGGCACCTACGGCGGTAAAGCGCTGATGTGAACAGGCAGCGAACAGGCGTTCATGCAAAAAATCGTATCAGGATGATTAGGCGGATCAATGCGGACAAACCGCATCTTTGGAAAGCCGACATCGCGATGTCGGTTGATCAGTTCAATCAGTGGTTTCTGCGTTTTGCGCCCGATGCTTTTCGCACGACGCGTGTCAAAACAACCGAACATGTCAAAGCCGCTTTGCTTGCCACCACGGACTTGCAGAGCATTGACCCGGCAACGCTCAAAAAGAATCCTGCGGCCTTGTCCACGCTGCGCATGTGTACTGCACCACCGTTGGCGGTTGACCGTCTGATTGGTCTGGCCGATGCGAATAAAAATCTGGTCGGTCGCATGGAAAGCGGGAAACTCCCAACCCGCATGGCCCCTGATGATTTGAACCAAGAGTTGGCCAAACTCTGCCGCATCATCTCGAAACTGCTGGATCGTGACATCTTTCCCTGGCTCGATGCCGCAACAGTGCCTACTTGCCACGAACGTGATCGCGCTGCCACGATTGTTGCGGATCGACTCTGCAGTGCGGTCGCCAACCCGATCATCCGAAACGCCCAGGAGCAGCGGCAGCTCCAATCTGTGGGTGATTGGCTCAATGTCCGGGGTTACCGCAAGCAAAATCCTCCCCGCGACAGTTTACTGAGTGACATGGAACTTGGAACTTACGCATTTCGCCTGAACCTGTCGGTTGGCAAATCGCTCAAAGTGAACATGCCGATAGACATCGTGATTCAGCCCAGGACACCGCGGAAAGACGGCTTGCCGATTCTGATCGAGGCCAAGTCCGCCGGCGACTTCACCAACACCAACAAGCGGCGCAAAGAAGAGGCCACCAAAATTCACCAGCTTCAAGTCGCTTACGGAGAAACTGTACCTTTTGTGCTGTTTCTCTGTGGCTACTTTGGCAGCGACTACCTGGGCTACGAAGCGGCTGAAGGAATTGACTGGATTTGGGAACATCGCATCAACGATCTTTTGAAGTTGGGGCTCTAAATCGCATGATTGCTTTTGATGTCAGTTCGCTCGAAACGCAACGACAAACCATTCAGGTTGCGATTGACGCACGCAAGCCAGCCAAAGAGCGCAATCGCCTGGG
>DAOSLL010000715.1:0-1924 GCA_035368905.1 Rhodoferax sp. | reverse complement strand
CCTTGGGTGAAAGCTTGTGCGACAGCAGTTCAAAGGTTAGCTGCTTGATAACATCACCCAGCAAAACCTCCATGCTGCCCAATGCGCGCTGAAAGATTTTCAGCCGCTGAAACAACAATTCGTATACCCTGCTGTCAATCGTGTCGGCCAGTACCAGGTTCAAAATGAGGATTCGATCTTCTTTCTGTCCAATACGGTCAATTCGCCCAATACGCTGTTCAATTTTTGCGGGATTCCAAGGCAAATCGTAGTTCACCAGCAAGCTGGAAAACTGCAAATCAACGCCTTCTGCCGCCACTTCTGATGACAGCAGAATCCTGGGGCCCGATGGCGCTTCAAAGGCCCGTATGGTCGCTTGCTTGTCCATGCCACCATGCAGCACCACAGCCTCTACCCCTGCGGCAGACAGCCTCTCTCGCAGGTAGTAAAGGGTATTTCGGTAGAAAGAGAAGAGAACAACTTTCTTGTACGGGTGAAGCTGCCAGTATTCCTGCAGGTGTTTGATGAGTACTCCGTATTTGCTATCGGATCGAGCCAAATGATCCTCATCACCTGCTTCGTGGGAGATGCGTATCAGCGTCTTCATCAAACCGCTGAGCCCAAACTTGCCGGGCAATTGGTTGTTCAACTCTTCTATGGCGTCCTCAAGCCCAAGTTCCTCTACCCCCTCATCAAAGTCGTCGATCTGCGCCGCTTCAATGCTCGTTCGTAACTTGTGCTTCCAACCTCGGCACGCGGCCACCATGGAACTCGCCATCTGGCGCTGTGGGTAAGTCAACAAGAAGCCAGTGGAGACATCTTCCATATCGCACATTTCTGCAACTGCCTCAGTCACCCTGTCGTAGTAAACCCGCTCGACAGTGGTTAGCGGGACCGAAAGCAGCTTGACCACCCGCTCGACCCGCAGCTCCTGCACATCACGTTTTAGCGTTCTGCTTACCACCTTAGCCAACGGGTTTATACGGTCAAGCACATCCGCCAGTTCAGCACGGCTGCGCGGCGCGACCAACTGCTCCTGAGTAGGCGGGTTTTCACGTAAATGGCGAATTTGCTCGCTTTGACGAAACCAGGCTTTTGCTTGGTCCATGACCGCCACAAACTTTTCAGGGGTCACCGTCGTGCCGCGCAAAATTTCATCACGCAAGGCCACCAGGGGCGCATTTGCCGTAATGTTCCACTCATAGGACGCCTGAAATGGAAACGCATCCTCGTCCAACAGGTGCAAAAGATTGAACAAGTCCTTGCTGCTGGTCTGGATCGGTGTTGCCGACAAGAGCACCAGATTTTGCGTCACAGCCCGCAGCAACTGGGCAAACTTATTGGTCTGCGTGGCCTCGTTGCGCAAGTAATGGGCTTCATCGACAACCACCAAGTCGATCATTGGTGGTTCAGACCCCATTTCAAACAAAACCTGGGACAGCTTGGCCGCCGCAGACTTCGGTGGCTCTGCATCAGAATCCCACCCTCTGGGAGCACGCAGCCCCTGCAGGCTGGCCACCAGCGCAAAACCATGCGACGGATTCTCTCTTGCATCTTCAAGGCGCTTTAGCAACGTTGCCGCGTCCACATCCTGCGCCTGAACGCCAAAACGATTTGACAACTCGGCAACCCACTTGGGCTTCAGCATGGCCGGGCACACCACTAGCAAACGCTTGGCATCTTGTCTGGCGCGCAACTCTGTCCAAATCAGCCCAGCTTCAATGGTCTTGCCCAAACCCACCTCATCCGCAATCAAAATGCCGTTGCTGGGAGATTCCAAGAAGTGCAAAACCGGCTTGAACTGGTAGGGCAAGAATTCGGTATTAGTCGTGTTCAGGCTGTAAATCAGGTTTGCCAGCTTGCCGCTCAGACGGTGGTGCGTAATGGCGCCACGCAGGTCCATTGCCCGGCCATAGAGGCCACGCAGCATCAAATCGTTGGCATC
>DAOSLL010000714.1:0-1930 GCA_035368905.1 Rhodoferax sp. | reverse complement strand
TTAATTATGAAAACAGTGCCGGCAGTTTTCAGGGGCTCAACCTGTTGGACTTGCGCGCACAGCAGGCGGTGACGCTGGGCAATGACTGGGATTATGTCAGCAAATTATGGAAGAAATATTTTCGTCTACCGGGCCGCGTCATTCAACGGGCGGACGAATTTCCGCCGCTGGATCACGCCCTGGGACTTCACTATCGGGGAACGGATAAAAACAAATCGCTGGGCGAAACCAATTTTGTCTCGGAGGATGATTTTCTGGCACTGGCCAAGGATTTTGTGGCAACGCATCCGGAAATTAAAACTATCTTTGTGGCCACCGATGAAAATGCCTTTGTGGAGCAGGTCCGACCACAACATCCCGGACTGGACATTTTTAATTCCGGCCGGGTGACCCACCACAAAGATCTGCTGTCGGAAAACAATTTTGCGAAGGGCGATCACGCGCTGCTGGACTGCCTGCTGCTGTCGCGCTGCCAATATCTGCTCAAATCCCAGTCCGCGTTGTCCGGTTTTGCCAAGGTTCTCAATCCGCGGCTGGAAGCCTATCGGGTCTCGGCCAACAAGCTGGCGGCCTGGAACTGGAGCATTCCATATTTTCCCGATGCGTATTTACCCATGCTTTCCAGCCAGAATCCCGCGTGCCAAAAAATTCTCGCCCGCCTGTGCGCCGGCGACTGGACCGAACACAAAGGTATGCAGCGGAAATTTGGCAAATTGTTCAAATATAAAAATCGCAAGGGCTACGAGCGGCGAGGCTACCGGGCGCCACTCTGGGGCTTCGACGGCGTGAGAATGCGTTTCGATTCAAGAGCCGCCAGACTATTGAATTCACTCGGTTTATAACGCCATGCACCTCTTTGTAGCCATCATTGACGTAAATCACCGGGCGGTGACCAGTGACGGGAGCGAGGGGTTGCGGCCGGTGGAGTTTGCGGACGCGCTGCCGGCCGAACAGTTCATCTGGTTGCGTAACGCTGGCAACATCATCACCAACCAGTTGAGCTGCACCACGACGTATAGCAAAATAGACCCATGACAAAACGCCCCCAATCGTTATCAGAGGAAATCGGCAACAGCATAAGCCACGCTGCTGCGATTGCTGCAGCTATTGCCAGCGTGCCGTTCTTGATGGCTTCAACTTATAGGAAATTCAACCGCACGAGGGCAAGTATGGCACGGGTTTTTGGTTCCCAAGCAATTGTGACTCGTTCAGTTTGAGCCGTCACAGTAGCTCAATGGTGAGACTTTTGGCGAAAAGTCGGCTTTGGTTCTGCCACGAACGCAGGCTACCGCGCAGCGCAGCTCAATCTGCGTTTTCACGGTCACCAATTGGCGCTCTGGTCGAGATCAAGGTCCGGTGCCGGTTGTGCTGCCAGATCACAGTCCGGCGAAGGAAGGGTCAAGTAACGCCAGCCGTCTGGTCATGGTCACCTTGGTCGATGCCCTGCGCCAGTTTGGCCCAGCGTATCTGCGTCAACACACCCTGAGCACCGCACAGGCCAAAGCCTGGCGGGCAATAGTTGCCTGTCGCACTGCTGCGCTCGGTGGTGAGCAATTGGCGTGTGACACCTGTGGCCACAGCCACTGGCAATACCATTCATGCCGCAATCGGCACTGCCCGACTTGCGGCACACGTGCCAAGGATGCCTGGCTGCAAGGCCGCCTGGCCGAGGCGCTGCCTGTGCCGTATGCGCATCTGGTGTTCACCTTGCCACACAGCTTGAACGGTTTGTATGGCGCGCACCCGCGTTGGGTGATTGACACGCTGTTTGCCTGCACCGCCCAGACGCTCGCAGAGTTTGCCGCCAATCCCAAATGGATGGGGGTCAGCGCTGGCACACCAGCGTTCAGTCTGGTGCTCCACACCTGGGGGCAAGATTTGCAGCGCCACATTCACCTGCACGCGGTGATGGCCTGTGGCGTATTGGCAA
>DAOSLL010000713.1:0-1936 GCA_035368905.1 Rhodoferax sp. | reverse complement strand
TTGCATCAGTTGTACAAGCCGGTTCCCGGAAAGTTCAAGGACCACATTGCCATCAGCAAGATCAACGGTTACCAGTCGTTGCACACCACGCTGGTGGGGCCGTCGGGTATCAATGTGGAGTTTCAGCTTCGCACGGAGGCGATGCATCTGGTGGCTGAAACTGGCGTTGCCGCACACTGGCTGTACAAGGATTCTGATTCGAGTGAAGTCACCCACGGAGAACGCATGGGCTCCAAGTGGCTGCAGTCACTGCTCGATATCCAAGACGAAACCCGTGACGCCGCCGAGTTTTGGGACCACGTCAAGGTTGACCTGTTTCCCGACGCGGTTTACGTATTCACTCCGAAAAGTCAAATCCTGGCCATGCCTCGTGGTGCCACGGTTGTTGATTTTGCTTATGCGATTCACAGCAACGTGGGAGACCATACGCTGTCTGCGAAGGTCAACGATGAACAGGTCCCATTGCGGACAGAGGTCAAGAATGGCGATGTGATCGAGATCATTACAACGCCGGAGGCGACGCCCAATCCAGCGTGGTTGGGCTTTGTCCGCACAGCGCGTGCACGATCAAAAATCCGACAGCACCTCAAGACGCTGGCACAAACCGAGTCAGAGAGCCTGGGTGAGAAGATGCTTCTGCAAGCCCTGCGCGCCGAAGGCATTGAAAACCTGCCAGCTGAAACCAATCAAAATCAAGCCATCTGGGACAAATTGCTGCGCTTTAGCGGCAACAAGAGCCGGGCCGAACTGATGACCGACATAGGTCTTGGCAAGCGCATCGCCAGCATTGTGGCAAAACGCCTGACCAAACTGCTTGCAGACACGGGCGAAAAACCTGACGCCTTGCTGCTCACACGTGAGCGATTCGGCTCCGGCGAGGTGGTGTCGCAGGGTAATTTGTCAATTGACGGCAGTGAGAGCACGTCTGTGCGCTTTGCGCACTGCTGCAGACCCATACCTGGCGACAAGATCGTGGGCTACCTGGGCCGTGGTGAAGGCTTGACAGTGCATTCGAGCGACTGTCAGGTGGCAAAGAAACTTCAGTACAAGGACAGTGAGCGATTTATCGGCGTGGAGTGGTCTGATGAACCGGTTCGCACTTTTGAAACGGGCATTGTCGTCACGGTAGACAACGGCAAAGGGGTGCTTGCCAAGGTGGCAGGCGCGCTGGCTGCGGCGGAAGCAGACATTACCCACATCGACATGGCCGCAGAGTCGTCTCATGGTGTGATGGATTTGCGATTTGTGATTGGTGTACGAGACCTCAACCAACTCGATCTGGTGTTCAGGAACCTGCGCCGGACACCTGCTGTGTTAAAGGTTCAGAGATCAAAAAACACCGCTCAGATCAGCGAATGACAGGTGCCGGGTAGTCCACGCTCACCACTTCAATATCCACCACACCCGCAGGCGTTGGCAGCCGCAAGACATCGCCCAAGCGGGATTTCAGCAGCGTTCTTGCGATCGGAGACACCCAGCTTACCTCTCCATTGGCGCTAACCGCCTCGTCAATCCCCAAAATGGTGACACGGCGCAACTTCCCATCGTCATCCAGGTAAGACACGCTGGCGCCAAAAAATATCTGATCATTGCCATGGTGCACCGTTGGGTCCACAACTTCGGCAATTTCCAGACGCTTTGTCAGAAATCGAATCCGTCGATCAATTTCACGCAAGCGTTTCTTGCCATAGAGGTAGTCACCGTTCTCTGACCGGTCGCCGTTGCTGGCAGCCCAATGAACGACATCGACAATTTTGGGCCGTTCAACGTCAATCAGGTTAAGCAACTCAGAACGCAAACTGGCGTAGCCGCGCGGTGTGATGTAGTTTTTGCCGTTGACCGGCAATTGCGGCAATACCGCACCCTCGTCCTCCGAATCGTCGGACTCTTTGGTAAACGCTTTGCTCATGGAATATCTGCAATCATTGGCGCAAAT
>DAOSLL010000712.1:0-1939 GCA_035368905.1 Rhodoferax sp. | reverse complement strand
ATCATTGATGAAAGCGCCAACGACGTTCTTGTCGCCGTGGCACGGGGGGATGCGGATTTTGGTTTGAATTTTGTCGGATCGCAGGAAAGTGATGTTGAGTTTGAACCTTTGCTGGAAGAGAGTTATGTGGCGGCCTGCCACCGCAAACACCCGCTCGCCGACAAGAAGCAAGTCAGTTGGGCAGAGTTATCCAAATACGATTACATTACCGCCGGCAAAGGGTCTGGCAACCGGTTTTTGCTTGATCAGGCACTGGCGGGCGTGCCTGACCGGCCACAAAGCATGTACGAAACCCAACACGGCACGACGATGATCGGTCTGGTGGAAGCGGGTCTGGGTGTGGCGGTAGTGCCCGCCATGGCTATGCCCCAAGCGGACCATCCGCTGTTGGTCAGCATTCCTTTGGTCGACCCGGTGGTACGACGCAAAATGGGACTGATACGGCGACGCAATGCGATGTTGACACCCGCTGCCCAGCAGCTGTACGACCTGTGCCTTACCGTGCAGGTCAATTCCGGTCAACAAAAGTCGGTCAAAGCCAGCCAACCCGAGCCCGATGCGTCACCTTGAGCCCGGTTTTTTTGGCAGCAATTCCTGCTGTCAGCCAAGCATGCGCTCAACAGGGGCCTCGGCAGCGACGACTTCCAGCATCAGGGCCAGCTGTGCCGCCACGGACGCAAACTGCTCCGCCGGCACGGGGCGCGAGAACAGAAAACCCTGGGCATAGTGACAACCCATGGCTCGCAGCGCCTGCCGGTGACTGGGCAACTCCACGCCTTCGGCAACCACCTCCAGCCCGAGACTGCTGGCCATGGCGAGAATGGCACCAACCAGCGTACGTTCGTTGCCCGTGCCCTGCATGTCTTTCACAAAGGACTGGTCGATTTTCAGCGTATCAATCGGGAAACGCTTCAAGTAGGAAAGCGATGAATAACCGGTACCAAAGTCGTCCAGATGGATGCGCAGGCCCAGCGCGTGCACGGCCTGCAGCCAGGCCAGCGATTTGTCGATGTCTTGCAACATCACGCCTTCAGTGATTTCCAGCGCCAGCTTGGCCGGGTCGATGCCGTAGTGGTGAATCATCTCCCGAAGTTTGGCAGGCGGCAGGCCATCCGGAATCTGCCGACCTGACACGTTGAAAGACAGCGTGTAGTCAAGACCCGCTTGCCGCCAGTCGCGCAACTGCCGACAGGCTGCATCCAGCACAAACAGGCCAATATCCACGATGAGCCCGGTTTGCTCAGCCAGCGCCACAAAGTTGTCCGGCCCCACCAGACCGCGTGCCGGATGCCGCCAGCGGATCAGGGCCTCGGCACCTGCCAGACGGTGGGTTTGCAGATCGACGACTGGTTGGTAGAAAAGCACCATTTCCTGATTGCGCAAGGCGCTGCGCATGTCGGTTTCGAGTTGTCGGCGCCGCTCGGCCGATTCGGCCAGAACCGGATCAAAGAACACACAAGAGTTGCCACCACCCGATTTGGCACTGCCCATGGCCAGCTCGGCCTGCCTGAGCAGTATCGGCACGTCCCGTCCGTCATTGGGAAACAGCGTGATGCCGACACTGGCCTTCAGCTGGATAGGCACGCTCTCAGCGAAATAAGTTTGCCGAATAGCCTGGAGAACCCGGCCTGCGACCTGTTCTGCCACATCACCTTGCGTGATGCCATTGAGCACCAAGCCGAAGGTGTCTGCCGACAGGCGCGCCACCAGATCGCCCACCTTGATGCAGCTTGCCAGCCGGGTCGTGGTGGTTTTGAGAATTTCATCACCGGCGGGCAAGCCCATGCCCTCGTTGATGCGCTTGAACTCGTCCAGATTGACCAGCAGCAGCGCAAAACCATCGATTTGCGAATCGGCAAACGCCTGCACCTGGGCTTGAAGGTATTCGAGCAGCCCGGAGCGGTTGGCTTGCCCTGTCAGGGTGTCGGTAACGACCAGG
>DAOSLL010000711.1:0-1940 GCA_035368905.1 Rhodoferax sp. | reverse complement strand
TATCAACTAGTTAGTAACTGTATTGATGGAACGAACTACTAGCACAGCCATCGCACTGCAGGTCATGAATGAGCGCAACTTGCTGCCCACCACCAGCGGCCAATCCTCCTTTGCCATTTTGTTGTTTCAAGACGTGGCCGCCATCCCGATTCTGGCCCTGGTACCCCTGTTGGGCGTGGCTACAGGCCAGACTACCTCGCCCGATGCATCAGCAAAGGTGATTGAGGCATTGACCATCTTCGCGGTGATTGCTGGCATCGTGATTGGCGGTCGACTGGCCTTGAGACCCATCTTTCGTTGGATAGCTCGATCCAAAACCCCGGAAATTTTCACTGCCGCGTCTTTGCTGTTGGTGGTTGGCATCGCCGCCTTGATGCAACTGATCGGGCTCTCCATGGCGCTTGGTGCCTTTCTGGCTGGTGTGCTGCTGGCCGAAAGCGAGTACCGCCGTGAGCTGGAGACCGACCTCGAACCTTTCAAAGGCTTGCTCCTCGGTCTGTTCTTCATCGCAGTGGGCATGAGCATTGACTTTGGGGTTTTGCTCGCTTCACCTGGCCAGATGCTGGCGATCTTGTTTGGCCTATTGACTGTCAAGGCAATCGTCATATTTGGACTGGCACGAATGATGAAGCTGCCCTTCCAGGAGCGGCCGGTTTTCACGTTGCTGCTCACCCAGGGTGGTGAATTTGCCTTTGTGGTGTTCCAAGCGGCTGCCGGTGCCAATGTGTTCACAACGCAAACGGCATCCTTGCTGATCGGAGCAGTGGCTGTCTCCATGCTGGTTAGCCCCTTGATCCTGGTCGCCATCGATCGGTTGCTACTGCCCCGCTACGCCAGCTGCGGAGTGCCCAAATTGGACGAGATTGCCGAACCGCAAAGTGCTTCGATCATCATTGCCGGCTTTGGCCGTTATGGGCAAATCGTCTCTCGGGTGCTGCTTGCCAACGGCATTGCCGCGACTGTTCTTGATCACGACGCAGAAATGATTGAGTCAGCGCGCAAGTTCGGCTACCGTGTGTTTTATGGCGATGCCACACGGCTGGACCTGCTACGCACTGCGGGGGCAGAAACTGCGAAGATTCTGGTGGTGGCCGTAGACGATGTCGATCAGTCCTTGCAGATCATTGACCAGGTGCAAGCCCACTTTGCGCATCTACAGATTGTGGCCAGGGCGCGTGATGTGACGCACTGGAACAAGCTTCGCGACAGAAACATCATGCTGGTTCAGCGGGAACTATTTGAGTCCAGCCTGCGTAGTGCGCACAACGTGCTGGAGCTATTGGGCTTTGAGTCCAACGCAGCCGACCAAGGTATTGAGCGGTTTCGCCAGCACAACCTTGAACTTCTTGAGCAAATGTACCCGCATTACCGCGACAGTGCCAAGCTGATCGCAGTCGCAAAGCAAGGCCGACAACAATTGGAGGAGCAGATGGCAATGGAGCGCGAGACGCAAAATCGAAGCTGAGTTGGCTCAGAAGACTGAAATGGGCGGTGCGAACAAGGAGGTCGGAGTTGCCCGTGGTGGTGGTTGGGCAGACAGATTTCAGACAAAACCGGAAGTGAGGGAGCACAGAATGACTCTCCTCGGTCGCAAAAGCCCGGTATCTCAAGGTTTAGTTTCCACTTCCAATTCCGGGCAACTGACGTTCGTGGCGGGCTACAACGTGCCCGTTGCTGACACTCACGAATGCCAGCTATTTGAATTCTGAAATTGCCATCTGAGTGTGCTTCAAATCTGACCGGGCCACCGACTCGAAGGTACCCATCAGAGCCCAGAAGCGACTCTTTGCCCAGAAGACCCTCGCAAGACCAGTTTCAAGAACCAAGAAATGGCAGAAACGGTTTGCTCATCAGGGCTTGCACAAATGTAAAGGCACCCGCCGTTCGTGACCGGCAGTTTGCGCTGCAGTGCCGACCACCAGTTTGAAAGTAAGATTTTC
>DAOSLL010000710.1:0-1953 GCA_035368905.1 Rhodoferax sp. | reverse complement strand
CCTTTAATCCAAGAATTGTTACGAGGTACTTCGTGGTGCCCCACCAAGTCCAGAGAATGTCCGCTCGGACTCCTTCTCATGCGGCCCAACCCATGGTTCGGTACCCCAAGTCATCCAGTCAAGTCCAAAAAGTTCAACGGGATGGGGCGAGCGCTCATTGGCACATGCCATTGAATCAACTGAACAGTACTAATCACAGCCACAGCAGATTCGCGCGGGGATTGCTGGATGCATGGGGAACTTTTTGGCCAATCTTTTACTTTTCTAAGGGACGCGGTGTTGACCGGCACTGTTGCGTTGTTTGGCTACTTGCATCAGCATACCCAATAGCACAACTGCTGCTGCAGATCGGGTCAGTACCGGTGACGCTGAAAGCACTTTTACTAGTCCATCGATGGCCTCGACACTGACTTGCTGGACCCAGGCGGCAAGCGTCTCCACATCGCTAGGATGAACAGCAGAGGTGTCTTCAAGTGCTACCTTTGGCTCGATGGAGGGGTTACGCAAACGGATGCCTGCAAAAACACCATTGGCAATAGCCATCAAACTGAGAATGCCCAGCGGGCGCATCAGGTGTTCAATCATCCTCGCGCGCAGACTCGGTGGCGCTGATTCATAGACCTGGCCAATAAGGATGGGCACGGAAACGCTCGGCTGCCCAACGCCTGACGGCGCTGGAGCGGTATGAGTTGGAAGTCGATTCATGGGCGAGTACCTGGAAAAAGTTGAACAGAGATTGCCAAACGTACTTGTCGTGGCAATTGTGGATCATCGAGTTCGGATACCTGGTTATTGTGTAAGTTCAAGATACGGAAACGAAGAAGTGTTTCAAAATGTGAAGCAACACACCTCAAAAAAGGGAGTTTCTTTGTTCTCGGTCGTTCCAGCTACGCAATTTCCAATCACAAACAGCCGCCGCATAGTTCATTGATTTCATTGGAGTTGACCTCTTGAAAACTCAAGAGGCCGCTGTCGCAATGGATCATAAAAATTGCGGCCTTTTTAAAAACCTTCAACTGATAAGAGTTGAGTTGTCTTCGTATGTGGTGAGACCGTACCCCACCCAAGCTTTAGCTCAGATAGAGTTGCAAGATCAAGCACCTTCGTCATTTCATCCAAGAGCACAGCATAAAAACCCTGGTCGTGGCGAACGTTTAATACTGAGTTCTGAACCAAATCCATGAGCGTGACCGCCCTGGCTTGCGGTCGCGTGGCTGCCCTATGCAGAAAATCATTCGGCTGTCATGGCAGGCTCGTCACTCCCGTGCCATCGCCATCAAAGCCGCAAATCCCACAAATACACCTCCAGTGAGGCGGTTAAACGCCTTCATCACTGTGGCGCGCTGCAAATATGCTGAGAGCTTTGTTCCTGAGACTGCATACACATAGTACCAACTGACCTCAATGACCGAGAAGGTGGCCAGCAGGATGACAAACTGTGGGACCTTGGCCAGATCCGGGTTGATGAACTGGGGAAAGAAGGCCGCAGCGAACACAATGGCCTTGGGGTTGCTTGCTGCCACCAGAAAACCCTGCCTGTAAGGCGCACCTGATTTTGCGGCCGGCTCATCAGCGCGCGTTGATCCCGGCAGCTGATCTTGAACCGGTGCTCGCCAACTTTTGATGCCCAGGTAAGCGAGGTACGCAGCCCCGACAAGTCGTAGTGCATCAAAAACCGCTGGAAACGCATGCAATAAAGCACCCAGGCCAGCGGCCGATAGTCCCATCATCGCCAGTAAGGCAGTCATGCAGCCTGCCATGGTGACCACAGCGCTGCGCAAACCATGCCGCGCGCTACTGCTCATGACCAACAGCATATTGGGGCCGGGGGTGGCTGAGACCACGAATGTCATTGCGACGAACAACCACCATGTACTCAAGCTCATGTGCGGCCTTTCAGGTTACAAGCGTGACACAAATACAGATTTCCTGATCCGTATGCGTAAAACCACA
>DAOSLL010000709.1:0-1958 GCA_035368905.1 Rhodoferax sp. | reverse complement strand
TCCACGCTCTTTGGTTTGGCCTTTTGGGACAAATCGATCACCTGGGACGGAACAGTCACGAGCGAAAAAGGCACTGCAGGACTGGCAGGGACGGATAGCCGTATCGTCGCACCAATTGATCAGCCGCCCGTCAATTTTGATCCAGTGCTGACCAATTCCGTGGGCGTTCGCTTCGATTTGGCGGCACTGACCTCCATCGCCTACAGCGCCAAATTTGATGCGTCGATGCTGGTTAGCGCCGGACATGGCATGTTCCCTGCGTCTGTCCCGCCCGCCATGCGTGGCAAGGGTTTCATTGCAGGAACATGCGGCAGCAATGCTGCGGACAATCCGGCACCCTCATGTACCAGTGGGACCGGTGCTGCCGGGGGCAATTTCACCGATCTGGACATCCGCAAAATCATAGCGAATCGGTTTAACACCCCGGTCTGGGCACCCTATTTCACTGCGGCCTTTGGGGAAGCAACGGCAAACGCCAACCGTGTTTCAACAGCTATCGCCACGTACGAGCGGACGATGACGTTCACGCAGTCATTCGCACCGTGCATGAGTTGCTGGGTCACACAGAAGTCAGCACCACCATGATTTACACCCATGTGCTCAAGATAGCAGCAGGTGGCACGGCCAGCCCTTTGGATTCATTGGCGGGACTGGCTGTTTGATTGACGGCAAGCGCTGCTTTGGAGTCAGTGGCTGAACCATCCCAAACCAACAATTGACTTGAAATAGAGCCCTGGCGTATTGATCGATGCGCGACCATGCCGTCCTATGCCGGTTATCTGGCGGGCAGCTCAGCAGGTTGAATTTCGGCTGAGGGTCTTCATACGTCGCTCGACCCAGTCGCCGTGCCGTTTGAAGATGCTGTTCGCAAGTGCCTACAGTAAAATCCGCCAACCCGGGCAGCGACACCGACTGCACGACGAACGCCATGACAAATCCCAACACGCATTGACCGCTGGCAATGTCCGAGACTGCCACGATGCCCGCGCCAACTTTGCCCTTTCGCCAACATGACCACACAAGACCCACAAACGCAGCCTCCCGGCAAAGCCGACTACCGCAGCACCCTGAACCTGCCAGACACCCCGTTTCCGATGCGCGGCGACCTGCCCAAACGCGAGCCGCTGTGGGTGAAGGCCTGGGAGGCCAAGGGCTTGTACCAAAAGCTGCGCGATGCGCGCGCTGGCAAGCCAAAGTTCATCCTGCACGACGGCCCACCCTACGCCAATGGCCAGATCCACATGGGCCATGCGGTCAACAAGATTCTGAAGGACATGATCGTCAAGGCGCGCCAGCTCAAGGGTCTGGACGCAGCCTATATCCCCGGCTGGGACTGCCACGGCCTGCCGATCGAGAACGCGATTGAAAAGAAGTTTGGCCGCAAGCTGGCACGCGATGACATGCAGGCCAAAAGCCGTGCCTATGCCACCGAGCAAATTGACCTGCAGCGCGAAGACTTCAAGCGGCTGGGGGTGCTGGGCGACTGGGACCATCCCTATCGCACCATGGACTTCAAGAACGAGGCCGACGAGATTCGTGCCTTCAAGCGCGTCATTGAACGTGGTTTTGTCTATCGGGGCTTAAAGCCGGTTTACTGGTGCTTTGACTGCGGCTCAAGCCTGGCCGAGTTCGAGATTGAATACGCTGACAAGAAGTCGCAAACGCTTGACGTGGGTTTTTTGTCTGCCGAGCCCGCCAAACTGGCAGCAGCGTTTGGTTTGAGTGCGCTCGCCAAAGATGCTTTTGCCGTCATCTGGACCACTACCGCCTGGACCATTCCGGCCAACCAGGCGCTCAATCTGAACCCGGCCTTGACTTTTGCGCTGGTCGATACCGAGCGTGGCTTGCTGGTGCTGGCAGAAACACTGGTTGAACAATGCCTGGCTCGTTTTGGGCTGAGCGGCACGGTGGTTGCCACCACACTGGGTAAAAACCTCGGCGGGCTCAATTTCAAGCAC
>DAOSLL010000708.1:0-1963 GCA_035368905.1 Rhodoferax sp. | reverse complement strand
CTGATGGTAGCGGCTATGGGCTCGCCGCCGGGCTGCCGATTTACTACATTTTCAATAGCTGCCAGCGCAGACTCAGTCTGGTCTGGAGGCTCAAAAAGTGCTTCAAGTTGCTTGACATCGACGCGTTGCATCAGGTGCTGGTAGCTGCCAATCACATGACCGGCCTCAAGCGGTTGGCTGACATTGGCAAAGCTAAGCGGCGCGATCTTCAGGAATGCCTCGACTTGGCGTGCCAGCTCTGGCATGACCGGCTTCAGGTAGCAGGTCAGCACCCGAAAGACCTTGATGCAGACGGTGCAAACCCCTTGCAGCCGCGCTTCTTGCCCGGCCTGCTTGGCCAGGTCCCAGGGCTTGTTGGCATCGACATAGGCGTTGACACGGTCAGCCATTAGCATGGTTTCGCGCAGCGCCTTGGCAAATTCGCGGCTCTCGTAGAGCAACTCGATGCTGCTGCGCTCACTGCGCAAATGGTGTAACAGGGCGGCCCCGTCTTCGGGTACGTCGCCCAGTTTGCCGTCAAAGCGCTTGGACAGGAAACCGGCGGCGCGGCTGGCAATGTTGACAAACTTGCCAATCAGGTCGCTGTTGACGCGCAGCATGAAGTCTTCGGCATTGAAGTCAATGTCTTCATTGCGCGCACTGAGCTTGGCCGCCAGGTAATAGCGCAGCCATTCCGGGTTCATCCCCAGGCTCAGGTATTTGAGCGGATCCAGCCCGGTGCCCCGGCTTTTGCTCATTTTTTCGCCGTTGTTGACGGTCAGAAAGCCATGCACAAAAATGTTGTCGGGGGTTTTGCGACCGCTGAAATGCAGCGTGGCCGGCCAGAACAGGGTGTGAAAGGTCACGATGTCCTTGCCGATGAAGTGGTATTGTTCCAGCAGCGGATTGGCCATGTACGTGTCATAGTCCTGGCCGCGCTTGCCCAGCAGGTTTTTCAGCGATGCCAGGTAGCCAATCGGTGCGTCCAGCCAGACGTAAAAGTACTTGCCCGGCGCATCGGGAATTTCAATGCCGAAGTAAGGCGCGTCGCGGCTGATGTCCCAGTCGCCCAGGCCTTCGCTTTTGGAGCCGTCCGGGTTGGTGCGCACGCTGAACCATTCCTTGATCTTGTTGGCCACTTCAGGCTGCAACTTGCCGTCCTGCGTCCAATGCTCAAGAAACGCCACACAGCGCGGGTCAGACAGTTTGAAGAAGAAGTGTTCCGAGCTTTTCAGTTCGGGGCGGGCTCCGGACAGCGCTGAATAGGGCTTGATCAGATCGGTCGGCGCATAGACCGCACCGCAGTTCTCGCAGTTGTCACCATACTGGTCTTTGGCATGGCATCTGGGGCATTCGCCCTTGATGAAGCGGTCAGGCAGGAACATGTTCTTTTCCGGGTCAAAAAACTGCTCAATGGTGCGGGTCTCGATCAGCGAGCCGTCCGGGTTGTCGCGCAGATCGCGGTAAATCTGCCTAGCCAGTTCGTGATTTTCCGGCCCGTCAGTGCTGTGCCAGTTATCGAAGCCGATGTGAAAGCCGTCCAGATACGGTTTGCGCCCGGCGGCAATGTCAGCAACAAACTGCTGCGGCGTGACACCGGCTTTTTCTGCGGCAATCATGATCGGCGCGCCATGGGTGTCGTCGGCGCAGACAAAATCGACTGCATTGCCCATCATCTTTTGAAAGCGCACCCAGATGTCGGCCTGAATGTATTCCATGATGTGGCCGATGTGGAAATTCCCGTTGGCATAGGGCAGGGCGGTCGTGACAAAGAGTTGGCGTGGCATGGGGCAGGGGCTTTCAAGGACAGCCTTTGATTTTAGTCGGGCGCAACTTTGTTGACCGAACCGTGTATTTGAGGTACCGTCGCCCCCAACAACTTTGGGCGCTTCGTGGCAGTACGCCGCAGCTCAATGGCATAAGGAAAAGTTGGTTGGAATGGCATTTCTTGCACTGAGATCGCTCACATTGGCGCTGGCTTTGT
>DAOSLL010000707.1:0-1965 GCA_035368905.1 Rhodoferax sp. | reverse complement strand
ACCTGCACCTTGGTGGAAAACTCGCGCATCACCTGCGCCGCAGCGGTGATCTCGCCGATGGTTTCCTTTTTGACACGCAAGCCGGTGATCAGCGCGGCAATCATCACCGGACTCCATTCGCCGCTCATGATCTGGCGCACCACATGCAGCATTTCGTCGTGGAAAATTTCGCGGTGCTCGATGGTGCGCAACAGCGCTTGTTGCGGGGTGATCTGGTAGGTATTGCTCATGTCTTGGCTGGCTGAAAAAGTGGATAAAGGCATTGTCGCAGGGCGTATTTTGAGCGAATTGTTTTTTTCGCTGCACGGTTTGGGTGCCGGGCCGGTTCGCATCCGTGACCGCTGCGACGGTCAGTTGGCCGGATTGTCGGTCAGCGCCAGCTTCAGGCCAAAACCGATGAACAAGACACCCGCGACCCGCTGCAGCCAGCCCAGGCCCTGCTGCAGCCTGGCAAAGCGCTGCGACAGCGCTGCCGCCAGCGCTGCATAGCCCAGGTTGACCCACAGGCCATTGGCATTGAACACCAGGCCGAGCAACAAAAATGCCAGCGTCTTGTGCTCGGCTGCTGGCGCAATGAACTGCGGCAAAAATGCCAGAAAGAACAAGGCCACCTTGGGGTTGAGCGCATTCGTCCAAAACCCTCTGATGAGCACGCTTCTATAGTGATTTATGCCTGCGGCCCCCGTGCTTACTGCGCTGGCAGCTATTGACTTTGTAGCATTCTGGCGTTTGCCGAGGCCGAGCATGGACCAGCCTACATACACCAGGTAAGCCGCACCCAGCCATTTCAGGACGGCGAACGCGGTGCCCGATGCGGCCATCAGCGCGCTCACGCCCAGGGCGGCTGCGACGATGTGCACAAAACAACCCGCCGTGATGCCCAGCGCCGCCACCGCGCCCGTGCGCCAGCCGCTCTTGAGCGCCTGGGTCACGATGAACAGCACATCGGGGCCCGGGGTCAGGTTCAGCACAATGCCTGCTGCCACAAACAAACCCAGGTTGTCGATGCCATGAAACATGAGGTGAGCCCTGGTGTGGCCTGAAGTCGCCGGGGCTCAGGCCAGCGCGCCGCTGCCGTCAAAAAATGCCCGCAGCACCGCGATGGCATGGTCGATGCCCGCCGCATCCACGTCCAGATGGGTGACAAAACGCAGCCGGTACAGGCCCGTGGCCAGCACGCCGTGGGCTTTCAGGTAGGGCAACAGGTCGCCAGCGCGGGTTTTGGCCGCACCTTGCAGATCAACAAACACCATATTGGTCTGGGCTGGCTCCACCAACACGCCGGGCAAACCCTGTAAACCTTGGGCCAGCCGGGCCGCCAGCGCATGGTCGTCAGCCAGCCGCGCCACATGATGATCCAGCGCATAGCTGCCCGCCGCCGCCAGAATGCCGGCCTGGCGCATGCCGCCACCGGCCATTTTGCGAATGCGGTGCGCGCGTTGGATCAGTTTTGCGCTGCCGCACAACACCGAGCCAACCGGCGCCCCCAGGCCCTTGCTCAGGCACACCGAGACGCTGTCAAAACACTGGGCGATGCGCCGCGCCTGGGCATGAATGTCGGCCAGACCGGGCGGCGTTGCCGCGTGAATCGTGTGGTTAGGGGTGTGGCGGCTATCAGTCGCGCCGTCACGCACTGCCAATGCTATGTTATTTGTAGCTTGCAGCGCTTTCTGGTATTGGGCTGGAGTCTGATTGTTCCTATTTTCTTGAGTCACCTGCAGTGCCTGCGCCACCGCCGCATTGAACAGCCGCGCACCATCCAGGTGCCGACCCAGGCCGTGCCTGGCCGCCAATTGCGTGGCCTGCTGCACATAGGCAAACGGCAGCAGCTTGCCGCCAAAGGTGTTTTCCAGCGCCAGCAGTCGGGTCTTGGCGTAGTGCGCGTCATCGGGCTTGATGGCCGCTTCAATATCGGCCAGCGCCAGCGTGCCATCGCCTTGATGCTGCAGCGGTTGCGGCTGCACG
>DAOSLL010000706.1:0-1967 GCA_035368905.1 Rhodoferax sp. | reverse complement strand
CAGATCAAACCGTAGACAGAACGCGGAACCAAAATTAACGTGGGTTTCATTGGGGCGCTCAGCTTTTTGGGGAAGGAACTTCAGCTTAGGCGTGGCTTGAGAATGGCAGTTGGCGAAGGACTCAAAAAGGCCATCCGGCGCGATGCCATTGCCAGCTTCTTAAAATGACTTGCGATATTTTTCGCCCCACCACCCGGAAAGCTTCATCCATGCCCCAGGGAACCATCCGCATTCGCGGAGCACGTCAGCACAACCTCAAAAACCTTGACCTCGACATCCGCACCGGTGAACTGACCGTTGTCACCGGCCCGAGCGGCTCGGGCAAGTCCAGCCTGGTGTTTGACACCCTGTTTGCCGAAGGCCAGCGGCGCTATGTTGAAACCTTCAGCGCCTACGCGCGCCAGTTTCTCGACCGCATGGACAAGCCAGCCGTTGACAAGGTCGAAGGTGTGCCCCCGGCCATCGCCATTGACCAGACCAACCCGGTGCGCTCCAGCCGCTCCACGGTCGGCACGATGACCGAGCTGAACGACCACCTGAAATTGTTGTTTGCCCGGGCCGGCCAGTTGTTTGACCGGGACACCGCGCAAGCAGTGCGCCACGACACGCCCGAGACGATTTTTGCCGACATTCAGGCGCGCGCTGCCGCCTTGGCTGCGCTTGGCAGTCTTGATCAGGTGCAGGAACTGGCCGACGTTCGCCTGGCCATCACGTTTCCGGTGGAATTACCGGCGAGCGCCAGCGCTGATGAAATCGAGCTATGGCTGTCGGTGAGCGGTTTTACCAAGGTGCAGGCACAACGCGAAGTCGATACCGCAGCCGATGCTGGTTCAAAGGCCGAGCTGGCAGGTCAAGCCTTTGATAAAACCAAAGCAGCCGCCAGATCGAAAACCGCCGCCAAGGCGGTGGCCACCTCGACCGGCACAAGGCGCAAGGTGCTGGATGTCGTGGCTGATCGTTTCAAGCTCGGCAGTACCGAGCGCGCTCGCGTGCTCGAAGCCATCGAAGTTGCCCTCAAGCACGGCAGTGGTCATCTCAGCGTTTATCTGCTAAATAGGCATCCAGACCAAGCAGGACAAGCGCTGGTAGCTACATTATCAATAGCTAATGAGGTGCCCGCCACGGCCCTGAACAGCAACTTGCAGCCAGACGCGCCTGACGCAGCGGTGGCAGTGCCTGAAATCTGGCGCTACTCCACCGGCCTGCACTGCCCTCAGAGCAACCTGCGCTACGCCGACCCGATGGCATCGATGTTTTCCTTCAACTCGGCGGTCGGTGCCTGCGACACCTGCCGCGGTTTTGGCCGGGTGATCGGGGTGGACTACGGCCTGGTCATTCCCAATGACAAGCTGACGCTGCGCGCCGGGGCCATCAAGCCGATCCAGACCCCGGCCTGGCAAGAGGCCCAAGACGACCTGATGCGCCACGCCGAGGCCTCGGGCATCCCGCGCGACACACCCTGGTACAAGCTCACACCCGAGCAGCAGCAGTGGGTGATCAACGGCTCGCCGCAGTGGAATGGCAAGTGGAACCAGCACTGGTTTGGCATCAAGCGCTTTTTTGAGTACCTCGAGACCAAGTCGTACAAGATGCACATCCGCGTGCTGCTGTCCAAATACCGCAGCTACACGCCCTGCCCGGATTGCGGCGGTGCCCGCCTGAAAACCGAAAGCCTGCTGTGGCGCATCGGCAGCAAGGCGCAGGCGGACGCGGTGCTGCCGCCAGCCGGCCGCTTTTTGCCAAGCGGGGTGAAATGGACTCGCCCCCAGCTTGAAGCGCTGCCCGGGTTGTGCCTGCATGATTTGATGCTGCTGCCAATTGACCGGCTCAGGCGCTTTTTTGACAGCCTGGCCGCTGGCACGAGCCGCGCCGAACCAGCGTTGGCAGTCATCCACGCACAGCCTGCCGACGGGTCAGAGTCGGGGCCGGGTTTCGGGCCAGCGCACGCCAGTCTGGCTACCCAAGTG
>DAOSLL010000705.1:0-2003 GCA_035368905.1 Rhodoferax sp. | reverse complement strand
ATGTAAAACCCCTACTGTCGCCCCGGCAAAGCCGGGGGATTACCTGTTTTATTCAGATTGGTGTGCACCACGGCGCGTCGTTGTGCGCGTAGGCCATCCACAAAGCCCAAGCAGCACTGCCAGCCAGGGCCGCACCGGCCAGCCGAACACCCCAGTCGCCATTGCTGTTGCTGCCAAAGCGCAGCCAAAGCCAGGGACCCAGCATCATGGACACGCTGGTGCCCAAGGCAAAAAGTGCCATGACAAACGCGCCATCGATTGCATGGCCAGTCAAAGCGGCAACCAACAAGGCAGAATAAAGCAAACCACAGGGCAGAAACGTCCATAGAGCACCCAGAATCAGAGGGCCAGCCGTGCCACCTCCAACAGCCAGACTGCGCGCAACCGACCACATCTTTCTGCCAGCTTGCTCCAGCCAGATCGGCTGCTGCGCTTTCCAAATAAGCACAAAACCCAGCACCATCACTGCGGCATGGAACATCGTCCAGACCGGCCTCAATGCGGCCGACTGCACAGTTAGCCAACCCAAACCCTGCATCGTCACTGCCGCCAGTGCGCCTAGCGCCGAATAGCCAAGCACACGCCCAACCTGAAACAGCCACATCGCTGCCGTTCCTCGTTCGCCGGCAGCATGTCCGATGCCCGCACAAGCGGCGCCACACATGGCAATGCAATGGGGGCCACCGGCCAGGCCCATCAGCAAGGCGGTTGTAGCGAGTGTGGTTTGCATCACCTGAATTTAAAGTATTTTCGAAAACTTGGCGCGGGTACGGTCGGCCTGCAAATAGCGGTCAAACACCATCGCGACGGCGCGGACAAAGAACCAGCCCTTGGTGGTCACCTGAATGCCCGTTGCATCCAATTCAACCAGCCCCTGCTCAACCTGCCCAGCCAGGATCTTCATTTCCGTCGCAAAATACTGCTTGAAGTTGATCAAGTAGCCCAGTTCAATTGACTCAAAGGACAATTGTCCCTGGCACATCAAGGCCATGATGACTCCCCGCCGTACCAGGTCATCACGCGTCAATGCCAAGCCGCGTACCACAGGGAATTGGCCCTGGTTGAGATAGTCGTAGTACTCTTCGAGCGTTTTAGCGTTTTGACTGTAGGTCGCTCCAACCCGCCCGATGGACGAAACCCCTAACCCAATCATGTCGCAATCAGGCTGTGTGCTGTAACCCTGGAAATTGCGGTGCAAGCGGCCCTGACGCTTGGCAATGGCCAAGGAATCATCGGGCAGAGCGAAATGATCCATTCCAATGTACACATAGCCAGCGGCCATGAAGGCAGCCATCGAACGTGCAAGCATCGAAACCTTGGATGCAGCGGTTGGAATATCGACAGTCGATATTCTTCTTTGGGGCTTGAAGCGCTCTGGTAAATGCGCATACGCGTACAGAGCAATACGATCCGGCTTGAGCGCATTGATTTGCACCAAAGTGCGGTCAAAGGACTCCGGTGTCTGTCCTGGCAAACCATAGATCAGGTCAACGTTGATCGACTCAAAGCCACGCTGGCGAGCTGCCTCAAGCAAGGCAAAAACCTGATCAGCGGGCTGGATACGGTGCACTGCCTTTTGCACGGCGGGGTCAAAATCCTGGACCCCAAAGCTCAGGCGGTTAAAGCCCAACTCGGCCAGCACGTCAAGCCGCGCTGCATCGATGGTGCGAGGGTCGATCTCAATCGAGAACTCGCCGCCCGGACTCAAGCTGAAATTACGCCGCAGCATCCCCATGAGTTCACGCAATTCAATGTCCGACAAAAAGGTCGGTGAACCACCTCCTAGGTGAAGCTGCGAAACAACTTGCCCAAAACCCAGGTGTTGCGTGTGCAGGTTGACTTCAACTTCAAGATAGCGCAGATATGCTGTAGCACGATCATGATGCCTGGTAATGATCTTGTTGCATGCGCAGTAATAACAAAGCGACTCACAAAACGGAATATGCACGTACATGGAAAGTGGCAGCACCATGGCAGCCGCTCCGCCATGTCGCTGCTCCAGC
>DAOSLL010000704.1:0-2004 GCA_035368905.1 Rhodoferax sp. | reverse complement strand
GACTTGCAGGGTCGTACCGATGTCGCCGGGCTGTACGCGATTGGAGAAACCGCCTGTACCGGGCTGCACGGCGCGAACCGGCTGGCCAGCAATTCGCTGGTGGAATGCATGGTGTTTGCACAGGCTACCACCAACCACATCGCGCAAGCCCAAAATGGTGCTTCAGCGCATTTGCCGAGCTGGGACGACAGCCGGGTGATTGATGCTGACGAGACCGTGGTGATCTCGCACAACTGGGACGAACTGCGCCGCTTCATGTGGGACTACGTCGGCATTGTGCGAACCAACAAGCGGCTGGAACGGGCGGCACACCGGATTGCCTTGCTGCAAGACGAAATTCAAGAGTTTTATGCCAATTTTCAGGTCACGCGCGACCTGCTGGAATTGCGCAATCTGGTGCAGGTGGCGGATTTGATTGTCAGAAGCGCACAGGCTCGCCTTGAGAGCCGAGGCTTGCATTTCAGCCGGGATTATCCCGACCTGCTGCCAATTGCCCTGCCGACCATCTTGAGCCCCAACGCCTGAATCGGCACCCAGCCGCAGCGTGCTTACTTCAGCGACGCCATCAGTCGTTCAAACTCGGTCGCAGGCAGTCCCGGTGAACACAGATAGCCCTGAAAAGCTTCGCATTTCAAGCTGGCCAGGTAGTCTCGTTGCGCCACAGTCTCCACACCTTCAGCAATCACTTTGAGTTTGAGTCCGCGTGCCATACCAATGGTGGCGCTGACAATTGCACGGTCACTTTCGTCGTCTGGCAAGCCCCGGACAAACGACTGGTCAATCTTGAGTTTGGAAATAGGGAACTTTTTCAGGTACGCCAGACTTGAGTAACCGGTGCCAAAGTCATCAATCGACATTGCGACCCCCAGCGCTGCCAGGGCATGCAGTCGGCCGAGGGTTTCGTTGGCATCTTTGACCAGGATGGATTCGGTCAACTCAAGCTCCAGAAGCTGCGGAGCCAGGCCGGCACTGTTGATCACAGACGCAACGATTTCGACAAAATTGGTTTGTTGAAACTGCAGCGCTGATACGTTGATCGAGACGCTCACCGGCGTGCCACAGTTTTGCCAGATGCAGGCCTGTCGAACGGCTTCCTCCAGCACCCAATTGCCAATCACAACGATGAAGCCCGACTCTTCGGCCAGGGGAATAAACAGCCCCGGTGAGACGTTGCCGAGTTCGGCATCAAACCAGCGAATCAGTGCCTCTGCCCCCAGCAACTGCCCGGTTGCAAGAGAGATTTGCGGTTGGTAATGCAAGCGGAACAGACCGTGCTCCATGGCCTGGCGCATGGCGTGGTCCATCTTGAGATGCGAGAGCAGATCGACATTCATCTGTGGCTGATAGAAGCGGAAACTGCCACGCCCGCGCGACTTGACCTGGTACATCGCAGAATCAGCGCATTTGATCAGTTCGTCAAGCGTTCTGCCGTCTTCCGGGTACAGCGCAATGCCCAGGCTGCAGCCGATGGAAAAATTCATGTCGTCGATTTGAAACGGCTGACCCATGACATCAAGAATGCGCTGCGCCAGGATTTCAGCGCCATGAGCATCAAGCTCTTGCAAGAAGATCACAAACTCGTCGCCACCGATACGGCACAGGGTATCGACATCACGCAGACAGCGCTTGAGCCGTCCGGCCACATCAATCAATACACGGTCTCCGAAGGCATGGCCCATCGAGTCATTGATGTTCTTGAAACGGTCCAGATCAAGAAAAAAGACACCAAACTCGCTGCCATTGCGCTCAGCCAAGTGCAGTGCAAACGCAACACGTTGTGACAGCATCAAACGGTTGGGTAAACCGGTCAGGGCATCACTGTAAGCGAGTTGTTCAATGCGCTCCTGTGCCGCGAGTTCATCTGTCAAATCGCGAAAGAAAGCAATCGTACTCACAACCGCACCGGACTCGTCGCGCAACAATACCCAGGATGCCTCTACCGCAAACCCGGCGTGGTCGACTTTTTTGAACCAGACCTGGCCGCGCCAAAAGCCGTCTTTAGTG
>DAOSLL010000703.1:0-2005 GCA_035368905.1 Rhodoferax sp. | reverse complement strand
AAACTGGGCGCGATTGGGCAGCTGAGTCAAATGATCAAGACTGGCAAGTCTTTCCATTCGCTCGGCCTCCTGCCGGGGCATGGAGAAGTCACGCAAACAGACGCAAAAACCTGCCGTACCGGCCTTCACCTGGGAAACAGGGATCCATTGGAGATGCCCCCAAAAACGCGTGCCGTCAAATCGATTGATTTGGGCCTCGACCGACCAGGCCCGACCGTCTTCAACACAACGCTGCAGGGCCAATTGATCATCGGGCGAAAGGGCGGTGGCAAAAAGGCTGTCAATCCTTTTGCCAAGCAATTCGCCTTCGGCACAAGCACAAAGGCGAAGCGCCACGGGGTTCACGAATTGAATCTGAGCGCTGGCGTCAATCCAGATCAAACCGAGCGAGCAATGGTCAACCAGGCCATGAAACAGGGCCACTTCATCGACCAGCTCATAAAGTTCAGGCATCTTGATCACCCCTGCACCATCAACACCGATTCATTTGGCTGGCGCGGAAGAACAACCCGAAACGTGCTGCCTGCTCCCGTCACGCTTTCAACCTCAATGCGCCCACCATGTTTTTTTGTCACAATGTCGTAGGAAATGGAGAGCCCCAGGCCCGTGCCCTTGCCGACCGGCTTGGTGGTGTAGAACGGTTCGAATATTCGCCGTCTTACATCGTCGGGCATGCCCCCTCCGTTGTCCCGGATTTCAACCCACACGGCATCATCATCAGCACCTGTTGCCACATCGATTCGGCCCATTTCCTGTTTGCCTTCCATGGCCTGCGCGGCGTTGATCAGGAGATTCATGAAGACCTGATTGAGTTGTGCTGGTACGCAGCGCAACTGTGGCAGCAGACCAAATGTTTTGTTCACTCGCGCCTTGTATTTGATCTCGTTGGCGATCACGTTCAACGTGGATTCCAGTCCGACATTCAGGTCAACATCTTGCCAATCGGATTGGTCCACGTGAGAAAAATCCTTCAGGTCTTGCACAATTTTTTTGACCCGGCCCAGGCCGCTCATGGATTCGTCGAGCAGATCGGAAATGTCTTTGCGCAGAAAAATCAAATCTGCGTCAGCAATGGCACGTTCAATCCGCTGCCGCGCTGGATGCAGCGGCGACACTTCAGAATCCAGCCCTTCATAAGCGTCAATCACACTGAGCAGTTGATGGACGTAGCCTTTGAGTGTGCCCAGGTTGGAGTTGACAAAGCCAATCGGGTTGTTGATTTCGTGGGCCACGCCTGCGGCGAGTTGGCCTATCGCCGCCATCTTTTCGGACTGCAGTAACTGGGCCTGAGCGGCCTTGGTTTGCTCAAGCGCTGCCGACAGTTCTTGCGTGCGCTCCTGTACCCGTTGTTCCAGCTGATTGCGCGACTGTTCCAGTGCCTGGTTGACCGTCTGCAAGACCTTGTTTCGCTCACCCAACAAGGTGTATAACTCAATCAAGGCCGACTCCAGCGCAGCCCGCGCCGGATCAGTAGCGCGTACCTTCGCAGAGACGGTTTGGAATGCATCGACAGCGGAAGCGCCGCTGGCTAGCAGATCCAGGTGCCTGGCCAAACGCTGGTCTTCATCAAGTATGTGAATCGTGAGCCAACTGGTCAGGAACTTGAGCAAATTTGGCCCCGCTAAAGATACGCTTTGTGATGCCACTTCAGCACGCATGTCGGTCAGTTGCTCAACAAACAGCGTGTGCGCTGCGCCATGATGTTTGTAATAGCGCGGGTCCACACCGTGCGAGACCATCAGGCCTTCCTCGGTTTTGAAATGCATGGCGGCATACGCAAACAACTGATCGAGCAAGAGGTCCATGCGCGCAAAGTCCGGCTGTTCGGTGTCGGTCAGAAACGGCGCACACTCATTGATCAAGGCGACCAGCCCCTGATGCTGCTGGTCGATGATCTCGACCCCGGTTTCAAAATAACTGTCCCACTTGAAAGTCATGGCTGTTTCTCTTGGGGTTCCGCGCCCAAACCGGCGGAATTTGTCCAATCCGTTAGTGCTGCGTATTC
>DAOSLL010000702.1:0-2010 GCA_035368905.1 Rhodoferax sp. | reverse complement strand
AATTTCATGTCCAATCACGCCGGCCAGTTCGGCCTCACTTTGCAAATACGCCATGATGCCGCGTGTCACGTACACATAACCACCGGGCAGCGCGAAAGCATTGATCTCGGGGCTGTCCAGCAGGGTGAAATGCCATTGCAGCTGGTTGCGGTGCGACAGCTTGGCCAGTCGCTGGCCAAGTTCGTTGACATAGGCTTGCAGCCGGGCATCTTTCACCACGCCATACTCTTGCAACACCTCCTTGTGCGCCTTGGCCCCCTCCGCCACTTCAGTCTGTTCGCTCATCACCGAGCGTTCGGCCTGACCCGACACCGGGTTGACCACGGCACTGCCGCAGGCGGTCAGCAGGGCGGCAAGCACGAGGGGAAGCAATTTAAATCGCATAGAGTCTCTTTTGCAAATGATGTCAAACACGCAACGGGGAGTGAACGGCAGCGCTGCCGACGCGGCGCTATTTTGCCCAAGATGCCGGCGCAACTGCACGGCCCGGCGCTGTACCGATAATCAAAGCATGACAAACAGTGAAAAAATCCCGTTCAACACCCTGCCCCTGAACCCGGCCACACTTGCCAACCTGGAGCAACTGGGCTACCTGAGCATGACACCCATTCAAGCCGGCAGCCTGCCTGCCGCGCTGGCCGGCAAAGACCTGATCGCCCAGGCGCAAACCGGCAGCGGCAAAACCGCCGCCTTTGGCCTGGCGCTGCTGGAGCGCCTGAACCCACGGCGCTTTGCCGTCCAGGCGCTGGTGCTGTGCCCCACGCGCGAACTGGCCGACCAGGTCACAGTCGAAATCCGTCGCCTGGCCCGCGCCATGGACAACGTCAAGGTAGTCACCCTGTGCGGCGGCGTGGCCCTGCGCGGCCAGCGTGCCAGCCTGGAAAACGGCGCACACATTGTGGTCGGCACCCCCGGACGGGTAATGGACCACCTGGCGCGGGGTTACTTGGCGCTGGACGCCCTCAATACCCTGGTACTTGATGAGGCCGACCGTATGCTGGACATGGGCTTTTTTGACGACATTGCCACGGTCACCAAACAATGCCCCCCCGAGCGGCAAACCCTGCTGTTTTCGGCCACCTACCCCGAAGGCATTGAAAAGCTGGCCAAACAATTCATGCGTTCGCCTGAACAGATCACCGTAGCGCCACCAGCCACCCAAAGCCTGATTGAGCAGCGCTTTTATGAAGTCACCCGCCCGACCCGCTTTGACGTGGTGGCCCGTCTGCTGAACCATTTCCGCCCGGTCAGCACGCTGGCCTTTTGCAACACCAAGCAGCAATGCAAAGACCTGGTGACTTACCTGCAGCAGCAGGGCTTTAGCGCGCTGGCCTTGTATGGTGAGCTAGAGCAGCGTGAACGTGACCAGGTTCTGGTCCAGTTTGCCAACCGCAGCACGTCCATTCTGGTGGCCACCGACGTGGCCTCACGCGGCATTGACATCAAGGAACTGGAAGCGGTGATCAATGTGGACATCACCCCCGACCCCGAGGTGCATGTGCACCGCATTGGCCGCACCGGTCGCGCGGGCGAGACGGGCCTGGCATTGAGCCTGGCTGCCATGTACGAGATGGGCGCGGTCGGCAAAATCGAGCAATATCAAAAACTCGACTCCGTCTGGCACAAAATCGACGAACTCAGCCCCACCGGCTCGGGGCCCTTGCTGCCGCCCATGGTGACGCTACAAATTTTGGGCGGTCGCAAGGAGAAAATCCGCCCGGGTGACGTACTGGGGGCGCTCACCGCAGACGCCGGTTACAGCCGCGAGCAGATTGGCAAGATCAACGTGACTGAATTCACCACCTTTGTGGCGGTGCAACGTGCTATCGCACTGGAAGCCATGCAAAAGCTCAACGCGGGCAAGATCAAGGGCAAGAGCGTGAAAGTGCGGCTGCTCTGAGGATTGCGGCTGTCGGCACTGACACCGTGTCAGGCTTTTTCTGACACACGATCGGGGTAAACGCCGACTACAGTTTTTGTTGGCCAGGGGATACAGTTCAATTCAGCGTT
>DAOSLL010000701.1:0-2034 GCA_035368905.1 Rhodoferax sp. | reverse complement strand
GCAGAAATCACTGCGCCGTTGATGAAATGGCTCTGATCCGAGCACAGCATGACGATCAGCGCGTCGAGGTCTTGCGGCTGCCCGACGCGCTTGCGCGGCAGCATCTGTACCAGCTTTTGCCCCTGCTCGGTTTGCCAGTGCGAGTGGTTCAACTCGGTGTCGATGTAGCCGGGGCAGATGGCATTGACATTGATGCCAAACTTGCCCCACTCCAGCGCCATCGCGCGGGTCATCTGAATGACTGCGGCCTTGCTCATGGCATAAACGCCAATCTTTGGCAACACCCGCAGCCCCGCCATGGAGGCCACGTTGACGATGCGCCCGCCGGTAAAACTGCCCGGCGCTGAGCCCTGCGAGCGCGCCAGCATGCGTTTGCCAACCTCTTGCGCGACAAAAAAAGCCCCTTTGACATTGGTGTCAAAGGTGAAATCAAAGTCGCTCTCGCCCACGTCCTGCAGCCGCTGGGTGGTGCTGACCCCCGAGTTGTTGACCAGAATGTCAATCGAGCCGACTTCGGTCTCGGCATGTGCCACCGCCGATTTGATCGAGTCATGATCGGTCACATCAAGTTCAATCACATGGGCATCGCCGCCCTCGCCGTCAATCTGGGCGCGCAAGTCCTTGAGCTTTTCAATGCGCCTGCTGGCCAGCACCACGGCGGCCCCGGCAGCCGACAGGGTGCGGGCAAACTGGGCCCCCAGACCACTTGATGCGCCGGTAATCAAGGCCACCCGGCCCGCCAAGTCAATGCTGTAAGCCATATCTCAAATCTCCATGATGAATAGAACGACCGTTCTATTATGCGTATTTCCACACGCCTAAAATAGTTTTAAATATCAACCGTCAATCGTTGCAAACCCGAGCAATTTTCTTGTCCGATTATCAAGCGAGTACCACCATGACAAATGACGACATCCTGGCCCAGTTTGGCCCCCGAGAATCAATGGAATACGACGTTGTCGTGGTCGGAGGTGGCCCGGCGGGCCTGTCGACTGCGATCCGGCTCAAACAGCTCGCTGCCGAAAAGGGCAAGGAAGTATCGGTAGTGGTGCTGGAAAAAGGCTCTGAGCCCGGTGCTCACATTTTGTCCGGTGCGGTGCTCGACCCGCAGTCGCTGACCGAACTGTTGCCCGACTGGAAGGCACAAGGTGCCCCTTTGAACCAGCCGGTTACCGACGAGGCGATGCTGTTTTTGAGCGAGACCACCGGCTACCGCACCCCCAACATGTTTTTGCCCAAGTGCAGCCAGAACCATGGCAACTACATCATCAGCCTGGGCGCACTGACACGCTGGCTGGCGACCCAGGCTGAAGCCCTTGGCGTGGAGATTTTTCCCGGCTTTGCGGCAGCGCAAGTGCTCTACAACGAGGCCGGCCAGGTCACCGGTGTCGCGACCGGCAACATGGGTGTCGAAAAAAATGGCGAACCCGGCGACAACTTCCAGCTCGGCATGGAACTGCTGGGCAAATACACCATCTTTGCCGAAGGCTCGCGCGGCCACTTGGGTAAACAAATCATTGCCAGGTACAAGCTCGACGAGGGCTGCGACCCGCAAAGCTACGCGATTGGCATCAAGGAACTGTGGGAAGTCGAACCGGCACGCCACGAACCCGGCCTGGTGCTGCACACTGCTGGCTGGCCGATGGATGACAAGACCTATGGCGGCTCCTTCCTGTACCACATGGAAGACAACAAGATCGCCATGGGCTTTATCACCGGCCTCAACTACAGCAACCCCTACCTGAGCCCGTTTGAGGAATTCCAACGCTGGAAAACCCACCCCAACATCCGCTGGTACCTGGAAAACTCAAAAGGTCAAGTAACTGCAAAAAGAATAGCATACGGTGCCCGCGCCATAACCGCTGGCGGCATTTTGTCCTTGCCAAAAACGGTGTTTCCGGGTGGCGCGCTGGTGGGTTGCGATGCGGGCTACCTGAATGTCAGCCGCATCAAGGGCACGCACGCAGCGATCAAGTCGGGCATGCTGGCTGCCGAGGCCGCCTTTGAAGCCGTGACGGCCGGCCGGGCACAAGA
>DAOSLL010000700.1:0-2039 GCA_035368905.1 Rhodoferax sp. | reverse complement strand
GTGCCAAAGCGGTCATCATTCGACGCGGCTTCGTATCGGGGTAAGTTCAAATTTCTGTTGCCATATGCTATTTCAGAATCCACACCACCGAACGAGCAACGTACCGCATGGATGAAGGTCACTCGTTTCCAAAGCAGCAGCGTCACCAAGCACAGGGTCACGACAAGATTTCCGGCAAATATCCAAACGGACTTGGAGTCGTGTAACACATGCAAGGCATACATGAGAGCGGTGCAGTGTGCAAAAGTGAAGTACGACCAAGTCAGTATCGATACGCTCTTTGCTCCATGAGGACAATTCCAAGCCGATACAAATTGTGGCAAGTAGGCCAGCAAACGTCCCGTGTTTGCAAGCACAAAGATCCACGTAATGACATCGACCCAATGGCCGTCCAATCCTGCTGCACTGATGCTCTGCATAGTATTGCCTCGCGATCAGTGGTCGTACTCAAAATACGCGGCGACTACCGGCACCGAGTTGCCCAGCGCGCCTCTTGCATCTGCGACCAAAGCTCGCAAGTCAGTCTCAGTTTTGCAACCATGCTGCAGCGCCACAACCCGATCACCCGCTCGCGTCAAAACGACGAAACTTCCCGGAAGCGCGCCGCCTGGAATGTCTTCAGACTCCACGATCTGAATCTGGAAGTCCGGTGCCACAGCACTTACTTTTCGCAAACCTTGTCCAAAGAAGTGTTGCTCCAATCTGAGGCCTTGCGGACTCGCATCCCTCACAAAGGCCAATACACCATGGTGCGCGGAGGAGTTGGATTCCTGTACCCGTGACGCTACGTCCGCCACGGTAGCAGTAGCAGTGACTACCAGAAGACTTGCGAGGGCAGCGTTGACAATCTGCTTTCCTAAACGCCCCGTGGACAGGATGGCGCTGGGTGTTTGGCGTGGTCTGACTTTCATGTTTTCCCTTGGTTCGGTTGGTTACTTTGCTAGGCCTTTGCACTCGCATGAGTGCATCGGTGAAGTAACTCTATTTGTCACATCCATCTCGTTCATCCGAATTGCGACGAACTCGGGGAACAACCGACGAGCTTGGGAAAATTGGTGTCGAATGCGCAGCTATAGACGACTGGTCACATCGCCTTAAAAATGTGGTGATTCGCGATAGACACCTTGAGCCGCTCAGGGCGGCCCTTCAATTCGATCTCAACAACCTCCCCCTTTCGGTGAACGCTATGAACGAATCGACGATTCACCAAAGAGCTTCGATGCGTTTGCAGAAAGGTCGATGAGTCCAAAGACTCCAGCAGTTCCTTGAGAGAAATGCGGATGAGTCCATCGCAATCCTCAGCTACAACACGCGTGTATTTCGTGTCGGATTCAAAGTAAATGACATCGCTGACATGGAGCATGCGTATTTGTGTGCCCACTGCAACTTGTAGCCATTCCATGCGAGAGATCGATGCGGCCTGAGACTTGCCCGTTGTTGAGAGACCAGCGCGTTCGAGAGTCAGGATAAGCTGAGCGATGTCGGCAGGTGTTCCATCACTCAGGTTTTTCTTGACTTTGGCAATGACCCTTGCCATGCGTACAGGGTCTACTGGCTTGAGGACATAGTCGACTGCATTGGCCTCAAACGCTTCCAGCGCATGCGAATCAAACGCTGTCACAAATACGATGCTCGTCGACTGCGTTATGGCTTTTGCAACTTCAAGACCGCTGAGCCCAGGCATACGGATATCCAGAAAAGCCACATCGGGTTTTAAGGTTTCTATCTTTTGCAGGGCGATCGGTCCATCGTCAGCTTCTGCAACGATCAACAACTCGGGCCAGAGCATCTCGAGTTGCTCGCGCAATGCCGCGCGCATGATGGGTTCATCATCTGCCAATACTGCCTTCGCCATGCAAGTCTCCGTCTTGTGTTCTCTGAACTATACGAATGGAAGCGGACACGCCACCGGCGGTACGGTTGGTGATAACCAATTTGGCTTGCTCGCCATAAATAGCCTTCAGCCGGTTGCGCGTATTGACAAGCCCAGTTCCACTGCCAGCACTGGTTGAATTGCCTAACCCAAGCCCATTGTCTTC
>DAOSLL010000699.1:0-2078 GCA_035368905.1 Rhodoferax sp. | reverse complement strand
TCACGTTCACGACTTTGCAAATGTTTCAGGGGAGTGGCATCAACTATGCCCCGCTGTATGCCTTGCCGGTCTTGATGGCCAGTTTTTTGGGTTCAATGCTTCTGGCAATGGCGGCGGCGGCGGTGGTGACATTTCTGTTGTTTGCCCATGCAGCGTGGTTGTCGCTGTACGCCCCCGGCGACATCAACACCTATTTTCTGCAGGCTGCCCTTACGGGTGCTACTTGTTTAGCTATAGCGTTTATAGCAAGTCAGTTAGCCATGCGCCTCGCCAGCGTAGAGCTTCTGGCACAGCACAGCCAGTTGGCAGCGACTGTGCAACGCCAGGTGAATGAGTTGGTCATTGCGTCCCTGACAGATGCCATCCTGGTGGTCGATCAAGATGGTCAAATCCGCTCGGGCAATCCGGCAGCGCGGTATGTGCTGGGCACACTTGAACTGCATCAGGATGCGGAGTTGAATTTGAATGAGCGCATTGCCTGGCAGGCATTGTCGGACGTTGTTTCGACCACCTTCGTCACCCGGCAGGCCCGACAATCGGACATAACCCTTGACCACGTCGGCCAGGGCCAGCGCAGCCTTCGGGTACGTACCCAACTCACCGAGCCGCTTGATCAGGACGCACAGGTGCTGTGTGTTGTCTTTATGCAGGACCAACGTGAAATTGAAGCACGCGTACGTGCAGAGAAACTGGCGAGCATGGGGCGCATGTCGGCTGCTGTCGCACACGAGATTCGCAATCCGCTCGCGGCCATCACTCAGGCCAATGCACTGCTCATGGAAGACTTGAGCGATCCGGCACAACTGCGGCTGGCCAACATGGTGCAGCAAAACGCGCTGCGTCTTGAGCAGATCGTGCATGATGTATTGCACCTGGCACAGGCATCAGCACCCGACCTCATTGACGCGCAACAAAGTCTGAATCTGCCCGAGACAACCCAACGGATTTGCCGTGACTGGAAAAACCAGCACGCGGTTTCAGACGAATTGCTGGTGGATTTGCGCGATGGCAGTATCGCTGTCAACTTCGACCCTGAACATCTTCGGCGCATTTTGATCAACCTGCTGGACAATGCCCTGCGTTACGCCAGCCGCCAAACCGCCTGTATCCAGATCAGCACCACGGTTAACCAAACCTCGGTGACAAAGGTCAGTCTGTTCGTCTGGAGTGATGGCGCACCCCTGGAGCCATCTGTCGAGCGGCACCTGTTTGAACCCTTTTTTTCATCCGAGAGTCGATCCAGTGGCCTGGGGTTGTATATTTGCCGTGAGCTATGCGCCAGTCATGGTGCGTCCATCGTTTATGGGCGCACTGCCCGAACAATCAACGGACAAGTAGCCTTGGGCAATGAATTCAGCATTGTTTTTAAAACTCAATTACCCCGATTAGCGAATCCACTCAAGCAGGAACCCGCCTGACACCATGCACGCTACTGACAACCCTGCCCGCATTCTGGTGGTTGACGATGAACCGGATTTGCGCGCGCTTTATGAGTTGACCTTGTTGCGAGAAGGTTATCGAATCGACACCGCAGAGAATTTGCTGCAAGCCCAAGCCCTTTTGGCCGAACATTTCTTTGATGTCATGATTACCGATATGCGGTTGCCTGATGGACTGGGAATGTCGCTGATTGTTGACCTCAAACGCAAGCAGCGAGAAGAACGCTGTGTTGTCATCACTGCTTATGGATCAACCCAGAATGCAGTCGAGGCGCTGAAAGCCGGTGCGTTTGATTACCTGACCAAGCCGGTTGACCTGAAACAGTTTCGAAGCGTCATCGCCACGGCGGTGCGCAGCACCCCTGCCACACTCACTTCGGATCAAGTCAACCTGGTCAAGGAAGCGCCTTTGGCTGCTACCGGTGCTCTGGGGCAACGAGCGCTCGAGCGGCTGGTTGGGACATCTGATTGCATGTGCCAGATCAAGGAACGAATTCTGAAGGTCGCTACCAGCATGGCACCGGTGATGGTGACCGGCGAGTCAGGTACTGGTAAAGAACTGGTCGCCTATGCGATCCATACCAACAGCCATCGCGCCAAAGGACCATGGGTTGCCGTGAACTGTGGCGCCATTCCCGA
>DAOSLL010000698.1:0-2100 GCA_035368905.1 Rhodoferax sp. | reverse complement strand
ATTCCAGACACCTGGATGCAGCGCGACTTTTTGCCCCGCTTTCAACCAGACTAAATCTATGCACCACTTCACCCGCTTCGCCTTATGTTGTGGCCTAGCACTGGCAGCAGCGTGTGCCTTGCCAGCTTTGGCAGCAGATACCGAGCTGGATGCATTGGGTCTTGAAAGCGCACCCGAAGTCAAACCTGAAGCGACCCGCAGCACCAAGCTGTTTGTTGAAGGTGCAGTGGGCAATGCCAGCCAGCGCTACTCGCCCGACAGCCGCAACATCGGGCGTGCTTCAATAGATTTTTCGCATGTCGCCCGGCTGGCCCCAGGCCTGCGCGCCGTGGTGTCTGATCGGCTTGATTATTTTGACCCAGCCAGTGCCGGCAGCGATGCCAGTGTCAATAGTCTGCGTGAAGCCTATGTGAGCTGGCAGCCCGAGGGCGGTCACACGGTGCTGGAGTTGGGTCGTATCAACCTGCGCTATGGACCTGCTTACGGCTACAACCCGACCGACTTTTTTCGCGACGGCAGCTTGCGCGTGATCACCACGGCCGACCCGTTTGCGCTGCGCGAAAACCGCATGGGCACCGTGATGTTGCGCGGGCAATACCTGTGGGACAAGGGTGCGCTGTCCTTGGCGGTGTCACCCAAACTGGCGGATGCGCCCAGTGCCAGCGGCTGGAACCTTGACCTGGGCTCTACCAACTACCGGGATCGTTATCTGGTGGCGCTCAGCACCCAGTTTACCGAGCGTGTCAGCAGCCAAACCTTGCTGTATCAGGAAAGCGGCCGCTCGCCCACGGTGGGCTTCAACATGACGGCATTGCTGTCAGATGCCGCCACCGCGCACATGGAATTGACCCGTGGCAGTGAGCCTGATTTGCTGAGTCGGGTCATGACCGCACCGGCAACCGATGTCGCCCGCAACCGTTTTGTCGGTGGTGTGACCTACACCACGCTGGGCAAGATGTCTTTGACGGCTGAATACCAGTACAACGGCTTTGGCCTCAACCACACCGACTGGGCCGCGTTGGGTGCAGCGCCATTGGCCCAGTTGTCCTACCTGAGCTCAGCGCTTCGGCTGCAAGAATTGGCACCCCGTCAGGCTTACCTGATTTACGTCACACAAAAGAGTTTGATGCTCAAAGACCTGGACCTGACGGCCTATCTGCGATTAAACCCTGGTGACTACAGCCGCCTGGCCTGGATTGAATTGCGTCACCACTGGCCAAACTTTGATCTGACCTTGCAGTTGCAGCAGAACATTGGCAAACCGACCAGCGAATTTGGCATTCTGCCCGACCGCCGCGTGGTGCAGGTGCTGGGTAGTTATTATTTCTGAAGGCGCTTGTTGTGCGCATAGCCAAAAAGATCAGCGTTTGTGCCGGTGCGCTCCAGGCGAAGGATTTCATCATCAACCAGATAGATCAATAGCCAGTCTGGTTCGATGTGAAGATCACGCCGGGGTTGCCACCTGCCTTTCGGGGGCGGTCACACAACTCATTGGGCTGGGGTTGATCTGTCAATAGCATGTCGATCACCTTGCGCAGTTTCTCCATATTTTTGCCACGTCTTTCTGCCAGTTTGATGTCACGCTAAAACTGGCCTGAGTAGCTTGCCAAGCGCATCAAATACCCAGTTGTTTAAACAGATCAGATGCACCGGAAGCGTAAAAAACGTCCTCGCCTGCATCGCTCTTGCGAAGTGTGTTGGCGGTCAGTGCATTGGGTGTTTCGCTTTCGGCGATGTAAAGTCGCATCAGGTCGCGGACGATCTGCGCGGCCGGTCAATGCTGCAGAGCTACCGCAGCCATGAACTGGTTGCGTAGCGTTGACTCCAGCTTGATCGACATTTGTACTTCTTTAGGCATGGTGAAATCACTCATGTGGGTTGGACGAAGCCGCTACGCGGAGTAAACCACCCCGCAACAGCGCTGGCTGAGACGATTTATTTTGCACCTTCACCCCGTCAATTTCGATGGCGTGATTCTGCTTTGGCGCTCATGGAAACTGACCCCCTTGGCGCTCTTGCGCAAAGTGCGCCATATCTTTCTGTCAGCATCCAGTGCTGCCGCAGGCATGGCCATGTGCACATGTGGATGAAAGTCAAGTT
>DAOSLL010000697.1:0-2104 GCA_035368905.1 Rhodoferax sp. | reverse complement strand
CCAGCGGAGGACAAATCTGGAAGGGCACTTTTGGCGTGATGCGCGACGGCTTGCCTGTTATCGGGCAAAGCGCCTTGCCTGGAGTTTGGCTCAATCTGGGTCACGGCCCCAACGGATGGGGAATGGCCTGCGGCGCTGCGCGATGCCTAGCAGACTCGATGACTCACCGTACCCCACCCCTCTCGCTGGAAAAGTTCAGCCCATTGCGCTTCTAAGGTGTGAGTTTTTTCCCGAAACCCTGCCGAACTGACACAATGCAAGCCAATTAGCATAAGAAAAACGCCATGAGTCCAGAACTTTCGCAAAAACTCGCTGCAGCGGTGGAAGGCATGCCTGCCTTTCCCAAAAGCGTGCAAAAAATCCTGGAATTGACTCGGGATGTCAACAGCACTCCCAAGGACCTGGTCGAAGTCATCGACAAAGATCCTGTTGTCACAGTGAAAACCCTCAAGGTCGTCAACTCTGCCTACTACAGTCTTCCCAAACAAATCACATCGATCGGACACGCAGTTGTGTACCTGGGATTCAATACCATCAAGAACCTGGCTCTGAGTATCGCAGCCATTGGCATGATGCCCAAGGACAACGCTTCAGGATTTGATGTTCAGCAGTACCTTCTCCACTCCCTGGCTACAGCTGGGCTGGCAAAGCAGTTGGCACTCAAGATGGACGATGTTGATCCAATGGACTGCTTCATTGGTGGACTCTTGCATGATTTTGGCAAAGTGGTGTTTGCACAATTTATGCCCCAGGAATTCCGTCGGGCCCTCCAGCACTGCCAGAGCAACAATGTTCCTCTTCATGTTGCACTACAGGATGCCATTGGCACAGACCATTTTGTTGTTGGTGCCATGCTGGTCGAAAAATGGCGATTTGCACCAAAACTGATTGAGACTATCCGGTACCAGCATCCGTCGAACTTCAAAGATACCGAGATGATTGCTTGTGTATTTGGCGGAAATCAAATCAGCAAAAAACTGAAATTTGGTTTCGGCGGCAATACGAGTGTGGACGAGTTTCCGGCATCCGTGCAGAAGCGCTTGGGTGGCACTCTGGATGAGGTCATTGCGTCTATGGGAGACCTCAACCCGTTATTTGAAGAAGCCAAGCTATTTGCCAAGCTGTAGCAGGAGTAACACATGAAAGTAAAGTTTTGGGGTGTTCGCGGCTCCATCGCCTCTCCGGGTCCCAAGACCGTTCGTTATGGCGGAAACACGACCTGCATCGAGATACGCACAGACAATAACGAACTGATCATTCTGGATGCTGGCACCGGCATTTTCCCTCTGTCACAAACGCTCCTGGCCGAGCTCCCCGTCACAGCCAATGTGCTGATTACACATTCCCACTGGGACCACATCCAGGGCCTGCCATTCTTCATCCCAAATTTCATTCCGGGCAATACGCTACGCCTTCACGGCAGTTTTGACCCTGTCTCTGGCAAAGGGGTGGAGCAGGTCATGTCCGTGCAACTGCAATACAGCTACTTCCCAGTGCGGGAAGCCGAGATGAAGGCGCGCATTGAGTATGTGACCCTTGCACCGAACGAGACGATTCAGATTGGCTCAGCCACGGTCACGCCCTGCTTGCTAAATCATCCGGTGATCAACTTTGGCTATCGTATTGAATGCAATGGGAAGTCCGTATTTTTTACCGGAGACCATGAACCGCCCTACAACATCTATGCGCCGGAAGACGATGGCTTCGATGAATACCAGGTGTTTGTCGACGAAAAAAAAGCCGCGATTGATGCAATTCTGTCCGGGGTTGATGTCCTGATCGCAGATTGCTCATACACAGAAGATGAGTATCCGGCCAAGATTGGCTGGGGACACGGGACCTTCAAGTCCAGCATGCTTAGCGCCCAAAAGGCAGGGGTCAAAGTGCTGTTTTGTACCCACCACGAACCTACGCGCAGCGACGACGCATTGGAGGCAGCCTTCGACGCCGCCGTCAAGACCAACGCAGCAGAAACACAGGGCCTGGACATTCGCCTGGCGCGAGAGGGTGATGTCTACGAGTTCTGAACGCATCGTTGGCCCGGATGGTTTGCGGTCAGCGCGAATCCGAATCCTGCACAACAGCGCTGCAACCCGGCGCCTGG
>DAOSLL010000696.1:0-2105 GCA_035368905.1 Rhodoferax sp. | reverse complement strand
CGCTTCAACCCTGACACCGCTTGCCATGAATTGTTGAAAGGGTTGGACGCGGGCAAGGATCAAAGCTATTTTCTCCACCGCTTGACCCAGGCGCAGCTCGCCAAGTCGTTGTTTCCCATCGGCGACTTGCAAAAACCAGAGGTGCGCCGCCTGGCCGCCGAAATCGGTCTGCCGAACGCCAAAAAGAAGGATTCCACCGGCATCTGTTTCATTGGCGAGCGACCGTTTCGTGATTTTCTGAACCGCTACATCGCCAAACAGCCCGGCCCGGTCAAAAACGACAAAGGCCAAACCATTGCCGAACATGTGGGACTGAGCTTTTACACCCTTGGCCAACGCCAGGGCCTGGGCATTGGCGGCCTTAAGGCCAAGGGGGCGCAGCGCGGCGGTGGCGATCACGCCCCCTGGTTTGTTGCCCGCAAAGACATCGCAAACAACACGCTGTGGGTGGTGCAAGGCCACGACCACCCTTGGCTGCTGTCATGTGAGCTTCAGGCGCAGGATGCCAGTTGGGTAGCGGGACTGCCACCCGCCAGCGGTCCGGCGGCGGCAAAGGCCCGTTACCGCCAGGCCGACGCGCCCTGCCGCTTGCTCGGTGGCACAGCGCAAAGCTTCCGCCTGAGTTTCACCGAACCGCAATGGGCGGTGACACCGGGGCAATCTGCTGTGCTTTACAAAGGCGAAATTTGCCTTGGAGGCGGTGTAATTTCAGCCGCCCCGGAAGCTCATTAACTATTATTAATATAGCTGGTAGCGCACGCTCCATAAGGGCTAGAACCTGTTTTTGTGCATAAAAGCTAATTGATGCGGGCAAGCAGGCTTTCCATCTCTTTGAGCAGGTTGTCAAGACCGGGATTTTGCAAATCCTCTGGCCCCAGGCAGTTGCTTAGTTCCTGTTGCAAGTAGCACATGGTCATGCGCAGGTAGGTGCTGTCAAGCGCCTTGCGCACTGCTGAGACCTGCTGGCCGACCTTCAGGCAGCTTTCTCCTTCTTCAATCATGCGCTGTACGCCCCGAATCTGCCCTTCGGCACGGCGCAGCCGGTTCAGTATGTCGGTACGATCTGTTTCACTGGTCAGCACGGCCATCAAAGCCTCCTGGTTGAATGGTTGAGGTTCAGCATCACTGGCTAATTGGCACAACTCACGGTTGCCTCTGGCACGCCGAGCTTTTTCAGAATGAGCGCCATCGGACAAAAATTGGTAAAGCCCGACTGAAACAGATTCGCGCCGACAAAGGCCGTGAACGCCAGCGCCCATTTGCTGACGAACAGCGGACTGCCTTCAACCCCCAAAGCCAGTGAAAACATGATGAAAAGGCCCGCAATAACGAATATGTAGCGCTGCACGGTCATGGTGATAACTCCTTCTGATTTAAAAATTACTGTTTCTCGACGCGGTTGATGCCCAGCAAACTGAACAGGTACTTCTCGTAAATCGGCTCGGATGTGCCTTTTTTGATTTTGCGAATGAAGTACTTTTCAAACGCAATTTTCGCCAAATGCACCCACTTGCCCTTCTTGAACCAGTTCACGTTGCGCGGCGGAATCTGCGGCAGTGCCACAAAGGCGGCACCGGTGTCGCCCATGTCCGCCAGGCAGACGGCGTTCCAGGTGCCCTTGGCGGTAGCCGGTTTGCCGACCAATTCGTCGGCAATGTTGTGGCAAATGGCACCCACCATGCTCTCGATCATGTAGCCGGTCTTGGGGGTGCCAGTTGGCACCGGTGTCACTTCCACCGGGGGAATCGCGACACACACACCAGCCGAGAAAATATTGCGGTAAGCCTTGCTGCGCTGGAACTCGTCAATCAGCACCATGCCGCGCGGGTTGACCAGATTGGGGACCGCCGCCACTGCATCGACACCTTTGAAAGCGGGCAGCATCATGGCCAGCTTGAAGGCCACTTCATGCTCTTTGAGCAGATTGCCCTGATCGTCAATCTGGGTGACAAAGATCTTGCCCTGCTCCACCTTGGTGGTCTTGGCATTGGTGATCCATTTCATGTCGCGATTGCGCATTTCTGACTCCAGCATCGACTTGCTGTCGCCGACACCGCCTAAGCCCAGGTGACCAATGTAGGGCTCGCTGGTGACAAAGGTGATCG
>DAOSLL010000695.1:0-2122 GCA_035368905.1 Rhodoferax sp. | reverse complement strand
CCAAAGCTGCTCGGCGACGCTTTGCAGCACTGGCAGAAAGTTGCTGGCAAACACCGCCCCAGCGTGGTAGAGCAATTTGTCCTGCGCTGCCAGCACAAAAGAGCGAGCACAGAGCGGGATCAAGGCGGCTTCAAGTTCGGCCAGCGCCGTCGCGTCGCCTTCCAGGGCGCAAGGTGTTCCGGCAAATTGGGTCAGCGCCAGGTCGGGCCGGGCAAAGCTCATCAAGGGATGGGCGCTGGCCACATGCCAGCCGATTTGCCGCAACGGATCAAGCTGGTCTGAGCCGAGCGCGCCGCTGCAGTGAAACACCAGGGCAGGGCGGCGTGCCAGACCAGCCAGTGCCTGCGCGACCGGGGCAATGTGTGAATCCGGCACCGTCAGCATCCAGACATCCGCCGCCGGCATGTCTACCAGCGCCTGGCAGGCCTGGCCAGCCCCGATAAATCCCAGCGCCTGCTGCACCGATGCCCCGGAGCGGGTCAACACGCCTTGCAGTTGGTAGATGCCGGTAACGTGAAACAGCCGCCCCAGCGTCTGACCAACCCGGCCAGCACCAATGATGTTGAGGGTTTTCATACCGACATGCTGCTATAAAAATAGCACTTTACGCTTATCCCATGCGGTCTGCGAGGCGATTTCTTACATAACCCAGTGACTCAAATCACTTTGGCGATACTGGCGCAGACGTGGTCCAGGTTTCTGCTGTTGAGCGCAGCCACGCACATGCGACCGGTGTCGGTACCGTAGACACCAAATTCATTGCGCAGCCGAACCATTTGGTCTTTCGACAAGCCAGAATAGCTGAACATGCCAATCTGGTCGGTGATAAAACCCATGTCCTGCTTGACACCGGCGGCCTTCAGGCCGTCAACCAGCTTCTGGCGCATTGCCTTGATGCGAACGCGCATTTCACCCAGCTCTTGTTCCCACAACGCACGCAGTTCTGGGTTGGCCAGCACGCCTGCCACAATCGCGCCACCGTGAGTTGGCGGGTTGCTGTAGCTGGTGCGGATGACGATTTTGAGCTGGCTCAGCACCCGGTTGGCTTCTTCCTTGCTGGTGCACAGAATGCTCAAGGCACCCACGCGCTCGCCATACAGGCTGAAGCTCTTGCTGAAAGAAGTGGCAACCAGGAAGTCCAGCCCGGCGGCGACAAACTTGCCAATTACCGCACCGTCCTCGGCAATACCCTGGCTAAAGCCCTGGTAAGCCATATCCAGGAATGGCGTCAGGGCCTTCGCCTTGATCACTTCAATCACCATGTCCCACTGCGCCGGGCTGAGGTCATATCCGGTCGGGTTGTGACAGCAGGCATGCAACACCACCACGGTGCCGGTTGGGGCCGCGTTCAGGTCGGCCAGCATGCCGGCAAAGTCAATGCTGCGGGTCGCGGCAGCGTAATAGCGGTAGTTCTCCACCGCAAAACCGGCATTGGCAAACAGTGCACGGTGGTTGTCCCAACTCGGGTCGCTGATCAAAACCTTGGCAGCCGGGTTAAGCCGCTTCAAAAAATCCGCCCCCACCTTCAGACCACCGGTGCCGCCCAGGCACTGAACGGTGGCCACTCGGCCTGATTTGACCGCCTCACTCTCGACACCAAACACCAAGGCTTTGACCGCTGCGTCATAAGCCGCAATGCCGTCAATTGGCAGGTAACCGTGTGCAGTTGGCTTGTCCATCATGGTCTTTTCAAACGCCTGCACGCATTGCAGCAGGGGCAACTTGCCGGTGTCGTCAAAGTAAACGCCCACACCGAGATTGACCTTGTTGGGGTTGCTGTCGGCACTGAATTGTTCATTCAGCCCCAGAATCGGGTCGCGGGGAGCCATTTCGACGGCAGAAAAAAGTGACATGAGTAGAGTCCTGTAGGAGTAAAAAAACCAAAATTCCGGGCCCGCTGGATATGGGCAGGGGGGGATTTTACCGATGCCCGCAGGTGCCTGGCTCCCCAGCCGCATCACCCAGCATCCAGATTCGAATTGGCCCACTCAGGTTTGTATGATTCGGTCGTTGATGACCCTGCCTGGAGGAAGATCAATGAACCTGTTTTGGAAAGTCCTTGGTACGCTAGTAGTTAGTTCCATCAAAACAATTACATATCAAGTCACACCGAGGTCGAACT
>DAOSLL010000694.1:0-2124 GCA_035368905.1 Rhodoferax sp. | reverse complement strand
CAAGCGCCCAGCGCACTACCTGTGGGCGGTGCTGATTGCCAGAATCTACGAAGTCTTCCCGCTGCTGTGCCCCATGTGCGGTGGGCAGATGCGCCTGATTGCGTTCATCACCCACAGTGTCGATATCCGGCAAATACTCGAACACATCGGGGTAGAGTCCGAACCCCCACACATCGCGCCAGCACGCGGGCCACCGCTGTGGGTTGAGTGTGATGCGCCGGTGGATGACGGGGTGCAAGGCGAGCCGGATTGGGATTTGGCAGCGCAACCCGCACCCGATTACGAGGTAGACCAGCGCGTCAATTGGTGACCCAGTGAAGCGGCGGTATCAATCGCTGCGGTGAGTAGCTGCGTGCGCGCCAGATCCAAACGCATATTGCCTCCCAAGCTCTTGCCATTGAGCGGCAAGCGAGCGCTCAAACTGCTTGTGTCGAACGTGTTTCGAGGCCCAAAACGCGTGCCATACTTGGCCTCATGCGGTTGAATTTCCTATCCGTCAACTGGACCCGCAAGCGCAGCTGGTGGCGACCTACCGGCGCAAGCTGAGCATGGCGCTGAATTAAGCCAGTCCACACCACCAGCATCTGTTGTTGCGCCAGACGGTTGCATGGGCTGCATGACAATGTACTGACAAAAAGACTATGAGCAAACGCGCACCACTGATTGATGCAGACGGCGAGGTCCGTGAACTTACGACCGCAGACCTGCGCCACTTCAAGCCAGCAGCCGAGGTATTGCCGCCTGATTTACTCAAAGTGATGGGCATCAAGCCGCGCGGGCCGCAAAAAGCACCGACCAAACAGGCCACTACGATCCGCCTGTCACCCGACGTGATGGCCGCTTTCAAAGCCACGGGCGCGGGCTGGCAGACACGTATTGATGCGGCGTTGAAAGACTGGCTGCGTACCCATTCGCCGGTTTGACGGTCACTTGCGCCGCGTGCCAACCCAGCAAGCCACCCAAAACTTAAGGCCCCAGCATCTGCTGCTACACCAGGCGGTTGCGATTTAATACGTCGGCGCTGCCAACTTAAATATGGCAGTCTTCAGCCGTACTCGAAAAACCGCGAGATGCACAAATGTTGGTTTGTTATTTCACAAACGTTTACCCCGCTCCCAGCCACACCACCATGCGCAGGGAGATCATCGCGTTAGAGGCATTGGGCGTAGGCGTTATCAGGGTCGCCGCGCGCCCATTCAGAGGTGAACTTGTCGACCCCACTGACGTGGCAGAGGCAAAAAATACCAGCTATACGACTGAAAGTCTGGTGCGTGCCGCAACATGCCTCACAAGAGTCGCTTTAACCCGTCCATTGCATCTATTCAAAGCACTCGGTGACGTGATTCGCATAGGTACCCAAACAAAAAGCGGCATTTGGAAAAACCTGATGTACCTCGGTCAGGCGTGCGTATTACTCCAACTGGCAAATAAATGCGCACACATCCACGTAAATTTCGGCAACGCAACGAGCATCGCCATTTACTGCAGGATTCTTGGCGGGCCACCTGTCAGCCTTCGTATTCATGGTCCAGAAGAATTCATTGACTCCACTCCGTCCGACTGGGCATGGAAGATTCGTCATGCGGCATTTCTTGCGCCTATTACCGAATTCGGCATGAAAAAGGTTCAATCGTGCGTTTCCCCGGGTAGACATCCCAAAATTAAATTGTTGCGATGCGGAATTGAGGTAGCGTTATTAACGCGCGGATGCGATGCGGCCATGCGACTACCCTCCGAACTTAATCTGGTGTGCATTGCCCGATTGGAATCCAGGAAAGGGCATGACGTACTACTGAAAGCACTGCATCGACTTAAGCAGGACGGGCTGACCGTCAAACTCACAATCATTGGGGATGGTTCCTGCCGCGCCAGTCTCAAAAAACAAGCACGAGAACTGTCTCTTTCTGAATCAATACACTTTGCTGGCTGGCAAGCCGGGCCAGAGGTCATTCTGTCAATGCGCAACGCCCGCGTAGTTGTGCTTCCGAGTTTTTCTGAGGGGCTTCCAATCGTCCTAATGGAAGCACTGGCAATCGGCCGGGCAGTGGTTACGACACGGGTCGATGGGATCCCCGAACTCATTTTTCCAGGCAAAACAGGTTGGCTCGTCGAGGCTGGAGACGT
>DAOSLL010000693.1:0-2129 GCA_035368905.1 Rhodoferax sp. | reverse complement strand
CCTTTACGCCCACTGCACGCGCAGCGGCTGTGAGCATCGCCCCGAAGAAGCTTAACTGGCCTCGCTCATCGCCTTGCGGTGGCGCTCGACAAACTCTTTGTAAGTGTCAACGCCGCGAATCTGCAAAATGGTGTTGCGCACGGCGGCCTCCACCAGCACCGCAATGTTGCGCCCGGCAACCACCTGGATCACAACCTTTCGCACCGGTACATCAAGCACATCCTGCGTCAGGGGCTCATAGGGAATACGTTCGTAGTCACGCTCCATGGTCTCGCGTCGTACCAGGTGCACAATCAGCTGAAGACGTTTCTTTCGCCGCACCGCCGTTTCACCAAAAATGCAGCGAATGTCCAGCAGCCCGATGCCGCGCACCTCCAACAAATTGAGCAGAAGTTCCGGGCAGCGGCCCTCGATGGTGTCCTGGTTGATGCGGTAGAGATCGACAGCATCGTCGGCTACCAGACCATTGCCACGGGAAATCAGTTCAAGGCCCAGTTCACTTTTACCCAGACCGGATTCACCCGTGATCATGACCCCCAGACCCAGGATGTCCATGAACACACCGTGCATGGTGCAGCGGTCGGCAAAATGCTTGGAGAGGTAGGCGCGCAGCACGTCAATCACGAACGCAGACGACCCTTCTGTGGAAAACATGGGGATCTGTGCCCGCTCACACATTGACAGCAGTGCGTCCGGAGCCACCTGCGAGTCAGCCAAAATGAGCACAGGTGGCTCCAGAGTGACGATACGCGCAATACGTCGCGAGCAATCTTCTGCCGTCGCGTTGGTCAGGTAGGCAACTTCGCGTTCACCCAGAATTTGTACACGGTAGGGGTGAATATAGTTGAGATAGCCCACCAGGTCGGCCCCCGAGCGGGCGGCGCGCACCGCCAACTCGTCAAACCGTCGCTCCGAGGCACCCAAACCCGCCACCCATTCCCAGCGCAATGTGGCTCGAAAGGCCTCAAATAGAACGTCGGCACTGATGACAGTAGGTTTCACGGAGATGCCTTCAGCCAGATAAAACTTGGCGCGATTGGGTCAAGCGGACTGGACAGATTGCCAATCTGCAATCAAGCGGTGCAGATCGGCGGCACTGCTGCTGGCTGCAAGCTTCTCGCGCAGACCGGCATCGCTCAGCATTTCTGCAATTTCCGAGAGTATCTCAAGATGCTTCTGCGTTGCTGCTTCTGGCACCAGCAGAAAAATCATCAACCCGACAGCTTGTTCGTCTGGCGCTTCAAAACCAATCGGCCGGGCGAGTTGAAATACGGCCGCCATGGGCGACTTCAAGCCCTTGATGCGACCATGCGGTATGGCCACACCATGCCCCAAACCGGTGGAACCCAGCCGCTCACGTGAGAACAGGCTGTCGGTGACGAGCGCTCGACTCAGTCCGTGGAGATTCTCAAACAGCAAGCCAGCTTCTTCAAAAGCTCTCTTCTTGCTTGAAACGTCCACTTGGACTAATACCTGTGCAGCAGAAAGGATGGACGCGAGTCGGTTCATGATTTGCTTTGAATTATGCACCCGGAAAATTTGGGCACAAAAAAAAGCCGCACGCACCAGCGGGCGGCTTGGCAGAGTTTAAATTACATCAGGCGCTTGGGCGCGTGATGATGATGTGACTGCAAGCGATCCTTGTGGCGAACCACCTGCCTGTCGAGTTTGTCCACCAATTCATCCACTGCGGCGTACAGGTCCGCGTGGGCACTTTCAGCAAATAATTCAATGCCTTTGATGTGAATATTGCATTCCGCCTTCTGTCTGCGCTCCTTTTCCTTGAGATTCTCGAGTGTCAGCAAAACTTTTACGTCAACCACCTGGTCGAAATGGCGCTTGATCCGATCCAATTTGGTCGTGACATAAGAGCGCAAAGCCGGGGTAACCTCCAGGTGGTGACCGCTGATCGTCAAGTTCATAAAAAGCCTCCTAAGCTTTTGGTGGAAAAGACTGCCAACACCTCGTTGACAGCCGGAAAACTCTTGATTCATCCTTGGACCCACTATGCACGCCATCACGTTTGAATGCAACGAATTTTTAATGATGCAATGCAACATTGTCTGGGTATGGTGTGCAGGCATTTGGTTTAAAGTGGCTGTCAATGCGATAATCTGAAAGGATTATTA
>DAOSLL010000692.1:0-2140 GCA_035368905.1 Rhodoferax sp. | reverse complement strand
GGCGCGCTTCAGACGCTTGCTCAGCGACACTTGTCTTTTGAGGTCCTGCGCATCTGCCTTTGGCAGACCAAGCCGGCCAGGGCCAGGCTCGCCAAGAGCACGCTGGAAGGTTCAGGCACATGTTGAGTCGTTGTCACTGCTTCGCCAATGGCACGAAGTTCATCAAAGTGGATTTCAGTCGTGGGCTGTCCTGGTGTCGCAAAATCGAATTGCACGTACCGGGCAATTGCTGTGGAAGGTAGATCGAACGAGAAAGTCATCTGGCCCTCCGAAGCATTGGTCGGGACATCCCACTGCACTGGCACGCCAAAGTTGCTGCCGTCGGTGCTGAACAATAGATTCACTGCTTCCGGGCGGAAGTTTGCGAAGGCTTGATACCTGTTGGTACCCAGGTCCACCGAGCTTAGCGCATAAAGCGCGCCCAGGTCGATGACGATGCGGCCCATCGTGCCGTAGAAGGAAACGTCCGGCGAGGGGATCAACACTTGGGCGTCCGGCGAACCCGCCTGGAGGATGCCGTCGGTGAGCTCCCCCATGCTGAAAACACCCAACCCGCTTGTATGGACGATGTGTCCGTCATCGTGGTAATACTCGCCCTCTCCGGGCGCATTGCCGTAGTAGGCGTAGGTCTTGCCCGCTGCTACGTTAATGAGAGCGGCTTGCGCGCCGTGTGCGGTAGCCAAAGCGCTAATTATCAGCGCGGCAATATGAGATCGATTCATGGTGTGTCGCCTTTCAGTAAGGCTGGATAGACGGTTTAAGGACGGGAATTTGCGGCCCAGCATTTTACTCATGAGTGATCAACATGAACGAAACAAAGCTGCGTACGATTGCGCAACTGCAAGACTTTCTCAAAGCAACGCCCGAGGTCAGCTTCAGCGGCACTGGCGAGAAAGGTGACAGCGAAAGATACGACCACATCAGCCGCGTGCTCAAGCGCTTTGACTACCCGCATCGCAAAAAACACGACCGTGGTGTGGTAATGGCCTACCTGCAGCACACCAGTGGCTACAGCCGCGCCCAGATCAAACGGCTGGTGGCACGCCGGCATGAGAATCGGCTCGCTGATACCCCGTTGGTCAAGCGCTACTGCGCTTCGGCAGCCCCGTTTGCCCGCAACTACACAGCCAGCGATATTGACCTGCTCGTGGAGATGGATCGGGCCAACGAAGATGTCTGTGGTGCGGCCATCGTGCACCTTTTCAAACGCGCCTACAACACGTACGGCGACCAGGGTTATGAACGTCTGGCAACCCTGCCAGTTTTGAACCGTCCAACCTGCCCAGAAGCAGTGGCTACCAAGCCTTGCGTGTCACACTGACCAAGACTCACCCAGTGTGCAACCCAGTCGGTGCGCGCAAAGCTGCACGGCCCAATGGGCGTGCAGGGTGGGTGCGCATTGACAGCGCGCATCAGGGCGATCTTGACAGCATCAAGGGTGTCTATCACATCACTTGTGTGGATGCGGTGAGTCAGTGGCAGGTACCTTCGTCGGTAAGTGTCCTCGGGCCAAAGCGCAGGCCGGATTGAATCTCCTCACGCGCTGGAGCAAGAGCCACAAACTCGCCACATTTGTGACACCTTCCCTTGGTGAAGATGGAAAAATAGCCTGTGTCATTGATCCATTGGCTATGCAAAACAATGCGCTGCTTGATGGGTGTTATTGCCTGGAGACTGACCTCACCCGCGAGCAGATGCAAGCCGTTACGGTTCATGAACGCTACGGTGATCTGCAGAAAGTCGAGCGCAATTTCCGCACCATGAAAACCGGCTTGCTCGAAGTGCGCCCTATCTTCTTGCGCAATGCCGAGCGAACCAAAGCACATGTGTTCGTCGCAATGCTCTCCCTGAAAATCGCCCGTGCCTTTGAGACCATGCTGCATAAGACATTTGGCACTGTCGCCAACGAAGCGGACGCACTGACAATCGACGATGCACTGGTGGCACTGTCACGCCTGACCTACCTTCATTACGAAACAAACGGACAAACGATCACATGATTGCCTCGACCAGATGCGGTTCAGTCTTCGATACTCAACGCACTTGGCTTGACTTTCCCTGTTAGTGCACCCACACCTTGTAGGCAGTAAGATTTTTCTGCTCAAACAAGAATAACTATTTAAATTCAAAGGGTTATGGC
>DAOSLL010000691.1:0-2142 GCA_035368905.1 Rhodoferax sp. | reverse complement strand
TGCAGCAAAATTGCCAGCGAATAGGCTTCTTCACCGGTGGAGCAGCCCGTCACCCAGATACGCACTACGCCGTTGCTGGTGGACTTGCCAGCAAACATCAACGGTATCACCTGTTCTTCCAGCGCCTGAAAAGCTTCCGGGTCGCGAAAAAAGCTGGTCACCCCAATCAGCAAGTCACGAAACAGCGCCTCGATCTCTTCCGGGGCATGCTGCAAAAAGCGCACATACTCATCAATCAGGCTGATTTGCTGCACTGACATGCGTCGCTCGATGCGACGGTGGACGGTGCTGGGCTTGTACTGCGAAAAATCATGCCCGGTCTTGGTGCGCAGCAGCACAAAGATCTTCTTCAGCGAGCTTTCGCTGATTGGCGAGGGCTTGCCTGCGCGAATGGAAAAATTGTCAGAGGCGTATTTCAAATAGTTGATGAGCTGCGCGACCATCTGGTCGGCGTTGATCTGGTAGTCCACCACGGTGGTCGCAATGGCGCTGCGCGGCATGCCGTCAAATTCTGCGTTCTCGGGGGCCTGGACCATCACCATGCCGCCAGCCGACTTGATGGCTCGCACGCCCAGGGTGCCGTCGCTGCCGGTGCCCGACAGCACGATGCCAATGGCCCGTTCATGCTGGTCTGCGGCCAGCGACCTGAAGAAGAAGTCAATCGGCAAGCGCTGGCCACGCGGTGCGGTGGGCTCAAGCAACTGCAAGCTGCCGTTGAGCAAGGCCATGTCGTGGTTGGGCGAGATGATATAGACGCAGTTGGGCGCCACTGCCATGCTATCTTCGACCTCAAACACCGGCATCGGGGTGTAGCGGCGAATCAGCTCGGGCAGCATGCTTTTGTGGTCCGGGGCCAGATGCTGCACCAGCACAAAGGCCATGCCAGTTTCAACGTCTTTGGGCAGGCCCGAGAAAAACGCCTCAAAAGCCGCCAGCCCGCCAGCCGATGCCCCGATGCCGACGATGGGAAAGCTAGGCAAGTTGTTCGTCAACAGCGGGAACGTGCTGTTGGCAAGTTCCCCGGAAGTATTGGGCAAGCCGGTGGCCGAATGCGGCTCGACTGGTGCCGATGTTTTACTGGTCATGCGCGCTCCTGTTGGTGCTGGCTATTGTCTGGCGGTTGCCTTTGAGCACCTCGGGCGAGTGTAGGGCTTGCGCTGCTGCCTGGGTAAATTGGGAAACAGTCAGGATGCCTGGAGGATTCGCACATAACATCAAAATAGATAGCTGGTAGCGCATACAGGACAAGGGCTAGAGCCCAATTTGATGCTTAACTTGTGGGTAAATCGATGGTCGGCCAGATGGGCTCGTGGGTGGCCAGGGGCTGCACTGTTTTCAACTGCCGTGCCAGCACCTCCAGGGTTGCTTCAGAGGCATCATGCCCAAGCGTCTGGCGCGCCAGAATGCGCTCGCGCAACTGATCTGCCGTGGCAACCGGGGCAAGAATGCTGAAGCTGGCCCCGGCGCTGTGTGCCAGCGCGCGAAAGCGGTCCCGATCGGCTGCTTGCAAAAAAGCCGCATCGACAATCACCGACCAGCCGCAGCGCAGCAAGCCGGTGGCAAGTTCGAGCAGGCGCGCATAGGTTCGCGCATGGGCATCAACGGTGTAAATGCCGTCGTCCAGCGCCGAGCCGCTTTGGGCGGTGGCCCCCAGCCCGAACTGTCGTTTGCGTTCAACGTCCGACCGCAGACACAGGGTGGGGTTGGTGCAGGCACTTTGCAGCATTGCTTGGGCCGCCACCGTCTTGCCGCAACCCGACAAACCGTGCGTGATGGTCAACTGCAGTGGCAGCGTGATCGTCAACTGTTCGGCCTGCGCCAGATGCTTGAGCGCCTGGTCGTCATCGCCGTGGGACTGCCCGGCGCGTATGGCCGCCACCTTGGCACTGACCAGGGCGCGGTAGACCGCATAGAACCTGATCAGCGGCGCTGCCGCGTAGTCGCCGTTGTGGCTCAGCCACAGGTTCAGAAACCAGTTGGCAAGCCCGGCTTGCTGGTGAACAAGCAGGTCAACATAGGTGAACGCGACCTCGCTGGCCACGTCAATCCAGCGCAATTCGGGGTTGAACTCAATGCAGTCAAACATCTGCACATGGCCGTCGATCAGCAGAGCCAGGGGTGCGCCGGCTGCGCCATCATGGG
>DAOSLL010000690.1:0-2157 GCA_035368905.1 Rhodoferax sp. | reverse complement strand
CGAACACGAGCAGCAGCGCCGATGGCACCCTGCAAGTCAAAACCACTGGCGATCAGGGCTCTGGCGTGCTCAGTTCGATGGTGCGCGCCAACGGTTTGATCGTGCTGCACCACCGGCAGGGCAATGTGGCGGCAGGTGATGCAGTTGATGTGATGATGTTTGACGGGGTGGTCTGAGGCGGCATGCCTTGCGTGAACTGACGCGCCGCAACCCGGCCGCGCAATGATGTCGGCCACTGTGTCAGATGTGGCCGCGCTGGCACCTGACGGGGCTTGTGGTGCTGCAAAAGCCCTTAGCAGCGGCAAGTGTTGGTGCCAAGACCCAATCACTCAACCAAATTGAACGCCAACGCTTGGCGGTGGCGACCATCAGCGCAGCCGACTCAATGAAGTCCGGCGGCTCGGCCAAACCGCCTTCAACCTGACAGGCTGTCGGCCTGTGCACCAACCGGTCTGTCGTCGCCGAAATCCCCATTGGCAATGCACAAAACTGATTGATGTGATAAATTACCAATCAGTCACAAAAAATCCATACTCGTTTTAACACCGTTACAAGCTGCACAAGGCACTTTCATGAAAATCGCCATCATTGGTTCTGGCATCTCTGGTCTGGCCGTGGCGCATCAGCTCCGGGGCCGCGCCGATATCACCCTGTTTGAGGCAGGCAGCTACTTTGGTGGCCACACGCACACCGTCGATATCACCCTGCCAACAGCGCAAGGCCCGGTCACACATGGCGTGGACACCGGCTTTCTGGTGTTCAACGAGCGCACCTATCCCAACCTGATCCGGCTGCTGGCCGAGCTTGATGTGGCCACTGCCAGATCAGACATGTCGTTTTCAGTGCAAGCGCCCACTGACAAGCCGGGCCTCACGCTGCAATGGAGCGGTGCTTCGCTCAACGCCGTGTTTGCCCAGCGCCGCAACCTGGTCAACCCGCGCTTTTGGCGCATGCTGCGCGACCTGCTGCGCTTTAACAGACTGGCAACCGAACTTGCCATCAGCGGGAAGGCTGCGGCGCTGCTGCAGCCATTGGCTGACTTTTTGACGCAGCAGCGGTTCTCGGCAGAGTTTCGCGACTGGTATCTGCTGCCCATGCTGGGTTGCATCTGGAGCTGCCCGGTGGACCAGATGCTGCAGTTTCCGGTAGCGACGATGATCCGCTTCTGTCACAACCACGGGCTGCTGCAGGTCAGCGACCGACCGCAGTGGTGGACCGTGCAAGGCGGCGCACGCCACTACGTGGACAAAATCACCGCCCAGATCGCCGACAAGCGGCTGAACTCGCCGGTGCAACAAATCGAGCGTGATGCCCAGGGCGTGACGATTCATGCCGCCGGACAAAGCGGGCGTTTTGACAAAGTGGTGCTGGCCTGCCACCCGGATCAGGCTTTGACGCTGCTGGCCGACGCATCCGTGCAGGAGCGCAAGACGCTGGGTGCCATCAGGTACCAGGCCAACCGTGCGGTGCTGCACATCGATAGTTCGGTGCTGCCGCAGTCACGCCGTGCCTGGGCCGCCTGGAACTACCAGCGCGTGGCAAGCCCTGGCGCGGCTCCCGCCGAGGCTCGGGTTTGCCTGCATTACCTGATCAACCGACTGCAGCCGCTGCCATTTGACCAGCCGGTGCTGGTGTCGCTCAACCCGTTGAGTGCCATTGACCCGGGCTCGGTGCTGGGTGTTTTTGACTATGCGCATCCGGTGTTTGACCAAGCTGCCATCGAAGCGCAACAACAGGTGCCAGCGCTGCAAGGGCAGCAACATAGCTATTTCTGCGGTGCCTGGACTGGCTATGGCTTTCATGAGGATGGCCTGAAGTCCGGCCTTGCGGTAGCGCACCTGTTGGCCCCTGCGGTTTGATGATAAATCAGGCTCTAGCCCTTATGAATAAAGCGCTGACAGCTATCATTTTTGATAAATTTCGGAACGACGAAAGATGATCATGACACCTTCCACCGCGCTCATTGGCTTTGGCCAGGTGCGCCATGCGCGGCTCAAACCCCGGCACCACGCCTTTGCCTACCCGACCTATTTTTTGCTGCTGCCGATGCGCAGCCTGCAAGCCAATGGCCCGGGCGCGCTGGCGCGCAACCGCCGGGCACTGTTGAGTTTCTATGACACCGACCATGGCGACGGCCGCAGCATCGCCAATGGCGGC
>DAOSLL010000689.1:0-2175 GCA_035368905.1 Rhodoferax sp. | reverse complement strand
ACCAGCCGACCACAGCCAAAGCCCTGGAACCCATACATAGCCGACACCCGGCGAAGATGGCACGACCTCGGTGTAAGGCGAAGGCGGCGCGGTCTGGACATACTCGCTCTCGATAGCCACCGGCGGCTGCACCGCTGCCGAGTGAGCCGGATAAGGCCGATAGGGGCGAGGTGCAACGACGCAACCCGACAGCATCAGCCCAACACATGCCAAACCGCCATACAAAACAATTTTCCGGAAATGGGACATATTCTTTCTCCTGAAACTAAGTGACATTGACTCTAAACCCGAAAACCCTGTTGATCAAGCGTGAGGGTAACAATGGCGGGCTTGCGGCCAAGGTGGCAACGGCTCAACCCCATCACGCTAAAAAGTGGACATTCCACAACAATGCAAGCCCCGACAGGTCTGACTCAGTTAACCGGGCATTAGTGCCAGCAACAAGTGAAAATACTCAGTGCCTGACCGAATACCCCGCCAAAACTGCTTCGCCAGTTGCCTATCGTGCAAGCATATCGGGTTTATTCTGAATTTAAAGCCCTGACCGGCCGGTTTTTCTTGCGTTGGCAATCACGTTCCAGGTTTGGCCTGCTTTTGCCGGAGCCGTACCTTTTGGCAGCCTGTTTTGCCATCGATGAGCGGGGCCTTGCGCCCAGGGCAGTCGCTTGAAGGAAGCCACAAAAACAGAAGCCACCGCGTTGGGTGGCTTCTGGAAGTTCTGGTAGGCCGTGTAGGACTTGAACCTACGACCAAAGGATTCAGGTTTGCATGAGTTTCCCCATTCCCTGGACTATCTCATCATCCTCGCCACGGATTGCGCCGTTCGTTAGGATGCCGGGCGCTCGTGGGATGCTTATCGGATTGGCTCCTCACATCCTAGTCTCTGCACCTTCTCACTTACCGATCTTGCGATCTGCCTTCAGTGAGCTTGGCTCAGGATTGCCGGGTCATTGACTGACTGACGGATTCCCTGAGTTCACCCGGTTTTTCCACTGCCACTTTCGCAGCAGGGTCACCATCTCGATGAGTCCTCTGCTCTAACCAACTGAGCTAACGGCCCAAAACCTTTACCAGCATTGAGCATCGGTGTTCACTGCTGTTCAATGACAACCACCCATTGCTGGCTGCATTACGGTTGCAACGCGCACATCGGTAGCATTATTGCAACCGCACCCATGTCAAAAAGATTTGCCGAATTTCTTCAACAAACCACTGCCAAACAAACAATTGCAACGCCAGCCCGCTAGGACCGTGCCAGTACGGAGTTTCAAGTCCGCGAACACAGCAATTGATTGTCAGTCCCCTGCTCTAACTTTCATGGACTCCATTCACCCCCGGACATGAAAGTTATTTCACGTTAACCAACTGAGCTTTCCGCCCAACCGATGGCGGCAATTGTAATTGGCTACTTGTGGTGACTGATGGCGATGTTGACCAATTTGGTTCTGTTTAAATTTGAGTCGAAGTATTGAGTCGGTAGCAATGTTGGTCATAAAAGGTGGTTGCTCAACACGCCAGTTCAGGACGCGTTCCGACCCCAAAGTGACCATCCACCGGCAACGCATGTGCCTTTCAAACTGTGACCCGCTCATGGCGGCGGACATACCCATGGCCCTGCAGTTTTCAAAGGCAGCTAACTCAGCATGGCGCAGGATCGATATGTCAACAAACAACAGCCGTTGCAGGTACGGTGCTTTACACAATGACTCAAGTTGGCCTACGGCCAAGTCCAGACTTCCGGAAATATCAAACTTTTTCAGTCCTGGCATAGCCGAAGGTTTACCTTTGTCAATCACGGCGCCAGTCCGCCAATTCATGCTTGGCTTTGCATTTGAACCTGCCCATGCAGGCCAAGCGCGCTGTGTATCGGGCATCGGCATCACCCAGGCCGACCGTAACGCGGCTCGGTTGATTGCCGATTAGATATCATTTTCATAGCTGCTAGCGCAATCAACACGGGCGCTTCAGGCATTATTTACTTGAATATCTGACACCAGGCCGGCAACCGCAGGTGGTGCCGTCATGAAGCACGCAGACTGCTTCAGCCAGGCCGGCGCGCAAACGCCTCCAGCGCCGCCAGCGGCAGCGGTCGGCTGAACAAATAGCCCTGGTAAGCATGGCAGCCCTGGTGCGCCAGAAATTCGGCTTGCGCCTGCAACTCGACCCCTTCGGCAA
>DAOSLL010000688.1:0-2179 GCA_035368905.1 Rhodoferax sp. | reverse complement strand
CAGTGCTGTCATGGTAGAACGCCGACATGGCCCCAACCAAACCGGTCAATACGGCCATAGGATGTGCGTCACGACGAAAACCCCGCAGGAAAAACTGCATTTGTTCGTTGACCATCGTGTGGTGGATCACAAGCTTATGGAAATCTTCTCGTGCCTTCTGATTGGGGAGCTCGCCCTTGAGCAGTAGATAACAGGTGTCGAGGTAATCACATTGGGTGGCCAATTGCTCAATGGGATAGCCCCGATACAGCAATTCACCCTTGTCGCCATCGATATAAGTGATCGCGGATTGGCATGAAGCTGTGGAAAGGAAACCGGGGTCGTAAGTGAACATTCCGGTTTGCGCATATAGCTTGCGAATATCGATCACGTCAGGGCCAATGCTACCGCCATAAACCGGCAATTCAACACTGGGACTGCCGTTGCTAAACGACAGGGTGGCTTTATTTTCAACTAATTTCATATCGATCTTTCAGGGGGGTGCTCTCAACATACTCAAAACTTCAGATACATCGTCGCGCGCCAGATCGGGCTGAACTTGCGCCAAGGTTTTGCGGCCCAGATGCAGGTCAAGCAGATCGTTATCACTCAGGTCCATTAGAGCGGTTAGACCTTGCGCCTGCTTTACGGTCAGCGAAGACTCGAACTTCTCGAAAAAACGCGCAATGAAGATGTCGTTCTCCAGAAGGCCGCGACGACACCGCCAGCGCAATTTGCTGAGCGCTCTTTGCCCGACGAGCTCGCCTGGGGGTACTGACGCAGCGTTAGGCATGGTCAGCGCTTCAGATGGCGCGACGCACCATTAACTCTTTGATCTTGCCGATAGCAACTGTCGGATTCAAACCCTTGGGGCACACATCTACGCAGTTCATGATGGTAGTGCAGCGGAAAAGCCGATAGGGGTCCTCAAGGTTGTCCAGGCGCTCACTTGTGGCTTCATCCCGACTGTCAGCAATGAAACGGTAGGCTTGCAGCAGCCCCGCTGGGCCAACAAACTTGTCAGGATTCCACCAGAACACCGGACAACTGGTGGAGCAACTGGCACACAAAATGCACTCGTACAAGCCATTGAGCTCGTCGCGCTCTTCGGGGCTCTGCAAGCGCTCCTTTTCAGGTGGACGGGTGTCGTTGACCAGGTAGGGTTTGATTGAATGGTACTGCTGGAAGAACAGCGTCATGTCCACGATCAGGTCACGAATCACTGGCAGACCGGGCAGTGGTTTGAGCACAATGGTGTCGGGCAAAGTGCGCATATTGATCAGGCAGGCCAGACCGTTCTTGCCATTGATGTTCATCGCATCTGACCCACAGATGCCTTCGCGGCACGAGCGGCGGTACGACAGGGTAGGGTCGAGTTTCTTCAATTTGCCAAGCACGTCGAGCAGCATACGCTCGCTGCCGTCGAGTTCGAGCTCAACGGTCTGCATATAAGGCTTGGCATCGGTATCTGGGTTGTAGCGGTAAATCTGAAATGTGCGTTTTGCCATGATGGGTTCTCTTGTTCGGTTGGGTGCAGGAAACTGCTGTACGGACACGATCAGAAAGTGCGGACCTTGGGTGGCACGGAGGCTACCGTCAGGGGTTTGAGGTTGACCGGCTTGTAACTAAGGCTGTTTGTCTTGCGATCCCACAGCGTGTGTTTGAGCCAGTTTGCGTCGTCGCGGCCCAGTGGGCAAGTGGCATCGTCGGCTGGGCGGTCGTAGTCCAACACGGTATGGGCACCACGGCACTCCTTGCGGGCGGCAGCCGATACCATGGTGGCTTGAGCGGCTTCCATCATGTTGTCCACTTCCAGCGCTTCGATACGCGCCGTATTGAAGATCCTTGACTTGTCAGCCAGCGTGATGTTGTTGACCGCTTCACGCATTGCTGCGATCTTGACCACACCTTGGTCCATGCTTGCTTGTGTGCGAAACACGCTGGCGTGCATTTGCATCGTGTCGCGTATGTCGTCACCCACCTTTTGCGCGTACTCTCCAGACTTGGAGGTATCCAGCCGGTTGATGCGCACCAAGGAAACATCTGCGCCATTTTCGGGTACGGGCTTATGTTTGTCGTTTTCGTTGTTGAACTGGACAATGTGCTTGCCTGCGGCACGGCCAAACACCACAATATCCAGCAGCGAGTTTGTGCCAAGACGGTTGGCACCATGGACACTGACACAGGCACATTCGCCCAC
>DAOSLL010000687.1:0-2183 GCA_035368905.1 Rhodoferax sp. | reverse complement strand
CATTGTGCACGGCGATATGGATGCTGCTTCAGGCAAAGGTTTTCGCGCCATTGCAGATTACATATTTGGCAACAACGTGACTACGGGTTCATCACCAGACAAGGGCTCAGAACAAATTGCGATGACCGCACCGGTGACGATGGAACCCGTCAACACTGCTTCGCAAAAAATCGCCATGACTGCGCCTGTGACCATGGAACCCTTGCCAGATGTCGGACAAGCCAGCCAGACTCAGCAAGCCATGCAAGGTGCCAAGGGCTGGCGGGTGCATTTTGTGATGCCCAGTTCTTACAGCCTGAACACATTGCCTAAACCCAACAACCGGGCTGTGCACTTGCGTGAAGTGCCTGCCAAAACCTGGGCGGTATTGGTTTACTCAGGTTTGAACACCGAAGCCGGAGTTCAGCAGCGCACCAATGAATTGGTGGCTTGGTTGGCTGAGCAAAAAATAAGGACCACCGGCAGCCCACAACTGGCACGATACAACCCACCCTGGACCTTGCCAATGTTTCGCCGCAATGAAATCATGCTGGAGATTGAGTAACCAAGCGGCTGTTCACCCTCACGGTTACTCTCATGCTGACGCATACTGCTGTGCGTCAGCTTTCTCTGCTGCACCGGCTGACACGAACCTGACCAGACTTGACACCCGACCGGTGTGTTGCCAACACCGATCTCGTTTCGTAGCAATAGAAGGTAGCCATTGGCGACCTGAAGACAGGCAAAACATTGTGACAATTGAATCTGAATTTTGAAGGCTAACGTCAAAACAGGTAGATGAATTCTCATGCAGCGTCGAAACATACTCGCTGGTATCGCCAGTTTGGCACTACTGGGTGCTTGTGGAAAGGCGGCAAAGCTTTCTGCGATTGCGCCAGGTCAGGTAGTTCTCGCTTTTGGTGACAGCGTCACTTTTGGCACTGGTGCCGCACCAGGTGAAGATTGGCCCAGCCAACTGGCAGAGCAAACTGGATGGCAGGTTATCAATGCAGGCATTCCGGGAGATACAGCACAAGCGGGTAAGGCCCGAATTCAGGCATTGCTTGACGAGCATCACCCGGCCCTGGTCATTGTCGAGATCGGTGGCAATGATTTTTTGCGCAGGCGCCCACCCAATGATGTCAAAGGCGATATACGAACTTTGCTCAAGTCGATTAAACAATCTGGTGCACAGGTTGTGCTTGTAGCGATACCGGAGTTGTCGCTCATGAGCATCGTCGCAGGCAAACCGAGCGATTCACCGATCTTCAAGGAATTGGGAAAGGAGGAGGGGGTACTGATCGTGAGTGATGTGTTTTCTGACGTTCTTTCAAACCCTGAACTCTGTGCCGACAAAGTCCATCCGAATGCGAAGGGATACCGCCAGATGGCGGGCGGCTTGGTCGCACGGTTCAGAGAAATCGGTTTGATTCGCTAGTGGTGCACACCAATAGGTGGTCATTTGGATGCCAAATCGTGACCGCTGGCACCTATGACGGCTGTGCAGTTACGTGAAGTGCTTGCCCAAACCTGGGCGGTATTGGTCCATTCAGGTACGAGCACTGATGCCGCAGTTCAGCAGCGCACCAATGCGTTGGTGGCTTGGCTGGCCGAGCAAAAATAAGACTCCAATGAATTTCAACTGGGTAGCCAAGCGTGAGGGTTGACGGCTTGGAAGTCGAGTTTTCCGGCGATCAAGAAGATAACCGTCCTGATAGTGGAGAGAGGTGTGAAGCCACGAGCACGGCGTTTGGATGCTTGGAACAAGCCGTTGATAGCTTCCAGGAATCCATTGGTTTGGCGTGTCTGTGTCCACGCCGCGATACCCTCCAAATCAGATCGAATCATCTTGGCGACCACTTTCATTGGTTCAACCTTGGAGCGCATCACACACTTGGTGCACTAAGCGATGATGGTCTCGTTCCAGGTCGGCACACGAAGGCCACAGCAATCGCCATCCACCACCCGCAAACCGCACCAGCGCTGGAAATCCAACGTCTCGTGCCACTGCTCTGTCCAGAACCTGTTGAGTGAAATTAAGGCCGACGCATTAAGCTGAAGTTCCATCCGGATTTGGTTGAATTCCTTTTGAAATCAACACGTAGTTTTGTTTTGAGTGCAAATATGTAGACATGCAAATAAATATCGCCCCAAATCGTGGCTCCGCCCCCACCGTTTTGCTGCGCGAGTCCTACCGTGAAGGC
>DAOSLL010000686.1:0-2187 GCA_035368905.1 Rhodoferax sp. | reverse complement strand
TGCCGTCAGCCGCAACTTGCCAGCCAGACAGATAGACCGCCTCGAGGCCAGCCTTGGCTTGCTGCATGGCCTGGCCGGCACTGATGGCACCGAAAGCGTTGACGTAGCCTTTCTTGGAGCCACCATTGACCAGATCCCACAGCTTTTCAGCACCACGGCGGGCCAGCGTGTGCTCGATGGGCAGACTGCCACGCAAACGCACCACATCTGCGGCGCTGTAGTCACGTTTGATTCCTTTCCAGCGGGGATTGGTAGCCCAGTCTTTTTCAAGCGCGGCGATTTGTTGTTCACGGCTCAGTGGTTGGGCAGGTTGTTGTGACATGAATGGACTCCTAGGGTTGATAAAACAGGCGCATCAGCATGAAAGGTTTGCTGAAGTCATCCTCGGTATTCTAGTCTTATATAAGACTAGAATTGTCTCTTATGTCTTATAGAAGACTTTTATTATTTTGATATAAATCAATAGCTTAAATTGCCATTTTCGCAATATGAAAACAGTTTTTTCAGCTTAAGAAATTTTTTATCCCACCCGTCGAACCAAATTTCAAATTGTGAAATGAGATCACTGTTATTGAAAAATTCAAAGTCCACTGGCGGCAGGCACGCATAGCGCCTGCGCCAGGTCTGCCCAAGGTATGGCGGCGGCTCCTTTGGCTTCAATAGCCAGCACTGACTCAGCGCCTGCTAGCCACCGCTCGCCGCACCCACGCGCCAAGCACGGTGCCAGGAGTCCTGCGTTGGGGCCAATGTGTATTGAAGGCATCAGGCTCGCCGACATGAAACCGCAACTCGACTTTATTGAAAGGTTTGGCATCGGCCAAGAGTCGATGAATCATCTAGACAGGGCTGTCGATGCGTATCCAGGTGGTCTTGGTTTCGGTATATTTATCAAAGGCGTGCAGCGACTTGTCGCGCCCTACCCCGCTTTGCCGGTAGCCCCCAAACGGCACCGTGATGTCGTCCTCGTCATACTGGTTCACATGCACCGTGCCGGCCCGCAGCGCCCGCGCCACGCCGTGCGCCTTGTTGATGTCGCGCGTCCACACCGCCGCCTGCAAGCCGTAAACGCTGGCATTGGCCAGGCGCACTACCTCGGTGGCATCGGTAAAAGACAGGACCGACAGCACCGGACCAAAAATCTCCTCCCGGCAAATGGCCATGCTCGAAGTCACCCCGGCGAATATCGTCGGTTGCACATAGAAGCCGCCAGATTGCGCCAGGGCCTGCTCGCCGCCGTACAACAAGCTGGCCCCTTCCGCCTTGCCACTCTCAACATAACGCAGCACCGTCTCCATCTGGGTCTTGTCAACAATTGCACCCATGATGGTGGCCGGGTCCAGCGGGTCAGTCGGGGCAAATTTGGGTGCCAGGGCAACCGCCTTTTCCAGAAATTGCTCCAAGATGCTGGCCTCAACAAACAGGCGTGAAGGTGCGTTGCAGCTTTCGCCCTGGTTGAAGAAGATGCTGCCCACCGCCGCTTCCACCGCCTTGTCCAGGTCCGGGCAGTCGGCAAAGACGATATTGGGCGACTTGCCGCCGAGTTCGGTCCAGGCCCGCTTGAGGTTACTCTGCCCGGCCATCACATGAATTTGCTTGCCCACGCGGGTGGAGCCGGTAAAACCGATGCAGTCCACATCCATGTGCAGCGCCAGCGGTGAACCGGCCTCGGGGCCGTAGCCGGGCACCACGTTGAACACACCGCTCGGGATACCGGCCTCAATCGCCAGCTCAGCCAGACGCAACGCCGTCAGCGGCGACTTTTCGCTGGGTTTGAGGACCACCGAGTTGCCTGCGGCCAGCGCCGGCGCGATTTTCCAGGCAGCCATGATCATCGGATAGTTCCACGGCACGATCACCCCCACCACACCCATCGGCTCGCGGGTGATCAGCGCCAGGGCAGTGCTGGCGGTGGGGGCTATCTCGTCGTAGATCTTGTCCACTGCCTCACCGTACCAGCGGATGCAGTTGGCTGCGCTGTTGACATCCACCGCACGTGAATACTTGATCGGTTTGCCCATGTCCAGCGTTTCCATCAGCGCCAGCTCGTCTGCGTGGACGAGTAATTGGTCGGCAAACTTGATCATCACCCGCTTGCGAGCCGCCGGTGACATGCCACACCAGCGCTTGTCGTCAAAGGCAGCCCGGGCGGCACTGACGGCTGAATCAATGTCGGCCTCAGTGCAGCGG
>DAOSLL010000685.1:0-2209 GCA_035368905.1 Rhodoferax sp. | reverse complement strand
CCTGAATTGCACCGAGCGCAAAAGCTTGGCTTTCACGGCTGGCGACCCAAAAGCGTTGTGCAGAAATCTGCGAACTAGCGCCGTTTGCCGAGCCCGGCTTCGGACAGCTTGTAGTTGGTCTTGTCAACCAGACCGTCGCCACCGGTTTTCATGTCGGAAGGGTCGAGGCCGTAATGCACTTTGTGGATCAGTTGCATCACGGAATGGAAACCCTGGGTGTAGGGCTGCTGGTCCACCGTTGCCACAACCTTGCCGGACTCGATGCCATCAATCATGGATTGAGATAGATCAAAGCCACCAATCGGAATGGGCCGCTTAATGCTTTCCGTGGCCTTGATTGCCATCTCCACCTGCGGCAAGCCAATGCCGATGATGGCCTTGACGTTGGGATGACTGCCCAGATACTTCATCTGGCTTGCCAGAATTTCGGCATCCTTGAACCCTGCTCCGGGAATCTCGGTGCGTGCTCCAACTTCTTTCATCGCCTTGTCCACGCCGCGCTGGCGCAGTATGGCGTACACGGCATCCGGTGAATCCACCGGCGTCAGCACCAAATCACCACCCTTGATGTCGGCTTCGGCAATCATGCGCTTGCCAATCAGATAGCCGGTGGCAACAAAGTCCTGACCAATGAACGCCAGGCGACAGCTTCCCTTGGCACCTTTGGAGTCGTCCACGGTATAGGCAATCACGGGTATGCCGACCTTTACCAGCGCGCAAACCTCGTCACGGTCGGCCCGGTCATCAATGATGGTGAGCGCAACACCATCGGGCTTTGCCGACAAGGCTTGTCCCAACAGCGATTCGTAGCGTTCCAGACTACCACTGGCACACAGGAATTCGACATGTACACCGACCAACGCTGCAGCATCTTCGGCGCCTTTCTTGACTGGATTAAAGAACCCGAAGCCCTCTTCGGTCTGGAAAATCATGGTGATTTCAAGCTTCTTTTCCTGGGCAACAGCGGGAGGGGCGCAGGCGATCCACAGGGCCGCAAGCGGTATGACTGCAAGGTGGCTGCATTGACTGACCATTGACATGGTTGACTCCTGCATGCGGCACCAACAAGCGCCTCGAACCGAGACCGTTAGGAAAGTCACGCTATTTTCCCCACCGCAGCAGGTGTCACTTTATAGAAGCGCGCAATACTTGTCAGTCATCCAAATCTGAAGTTGCTCTCCTGAAATCTGAGTGACTTCTGGGAAAAGTCTGATACTGGCAACAAGCACTTTCGAGCGATTTCTATCGAGAAGTGGCTAATTTGCGGGATTGATGCACACTTGCCTGCCCGTCGAACACCATTTCCCCGGCCGCTCAAAACCCATGCTTGCCGCCGATCACCAGGTGGCCGTTAGGACAAAAAACCAACCACACAGCAGTCACTAGACCAAACCACCAGATTAAGGGTCTTTTATGCCTCCAGACCATGTGGGACAAGCGCAAGCAGCTCCGTTTAATATAGCGAAACGCTGTCTCCACCACATCCGTTCTCAACCAGGTTTTTGACCAACAGGCATTCACCTGACTCAGCGAACAGCATCGAACAGGTGATCGTCGGAGGCGACGCGCTGTCGCTGATGCCCAGTGTGGCGGCAAGGGCCTGTGTTGCCAGATTGCGGCGCTGGCCCGCCAACGCGTCGGGCTGGGCAGCATGGTGGTGATTGCGCCGGTGCATGCGCTGATGCACGATCAGGCAGCGGCGCTGCATGAGGGCGGTGTCAGCGCAGCGCTATCAAATTCGGCCCTATCGATGCAACAGACATCCCAGGTCAAGCGGCATTTGATCCAGGGCGAAATCACCTTGGAGCATGGCCGCGCCTGAGCGCATCACGACACCCGACCTGGCGCCACCCGACTCGCTTTTTGAGCGAAGCCGCTTGAGCCGACTGGCGGCTTCGCTAACGTCCTGTGCCCTGACTTTGGGCCAGCCACTGCCGCGTTGACATGCCCGTGCGCTGAGAAAAAACACGGGACAACGCTGAAGCGTTGGCGTACCCCACATCTGGTGCAATCAGCTTCACAGCCCGGCCCTGTTGTAACCATTTTTTGGTGAGTGTCAGTCGCCACTCGGTCAGGTAGTCTGCCGGGGCCAGGCCCACCACCTCTTTGAATCGGCTGGCAAATGCACTGCGGGACATGGCGGCGCGCTCTGCCAAACGGCTCTATGCCGTTTTGTGTGGAACTTGACATCACAAGCAGCGATGGACTA
>DAOSLL010000684.1:0-2210 GCA_035368905.1 Rhodoferax sp. | reverse complement strand
CTTCGCCACCAAAATGCAGCAGCTCACCGAAAAGCTGGGCGAGCAGAGGGCCAAGGGGGCGGAGTTGGATCAGTTGATCCGGCAAAAGCTGGGAGGGTTAGGATATGAGTTCTGAACCAACACAAAGGAGTCCAAGTCATGATGCAAACTTATGAAGCTGTTTTGCAGCCCGACGGGCATCTTCAATTTCTGGACTTGGTGGCCGAGGCACACCTGACCCCCCGGCGAGTGCTGGTCACGTTCACCGAAGAATTTGTCCCGGAAGACACCGCGCTATGCGGTGCCACCCTGAGTGAATCCGCCCTTGCACAAGATTGGAAGCGTGTGGAGGAGGATGTCGCATGGGCGCATTTGCAACCCGCCAAGTAGTTTTATTGCCGTTTCCGTTTTCAGACCTCACTGCCAGCAAACTACGCCCCGCTCTGGTGTTGGCCAGTGCTGGCAAAGGCGACTGGGTGCTGTGTCAAATCACCAGCAACCCCTATGCTGACCCATCCGCTGTCCTCATCGAAGATACAGATTTCGCGCAAGGAAGCCTGCAGCGCGTGAGTTACGCTCGAACCAGCAAGCTATTCACAGCCCATGAAAGCCTGTTTCAGCGTGCGATAGGTCAGCTCAAGCCCGAATGCCATGCCAACGTGGTGCGGGTGGTGGTTGATTCGCTGCAGGCTGGACGATGAGTACCAGAGATGCCCCAACACCCTCAACCGCCATGGTGGACGACGGACTGCGACAACTGGTGGGCCGGGTCAGCGAGTCCGTCGCTGACAATTCAAACGGCAATCGCTGACTACTTGTCGTTGATAGACGACCGCATCACCCTCCTGCGCGAAACCAACGCCACGCTGGAATCCATCGCCCAGGCGCTGTTCAAGTCGTGGTTTGTCGATTTCGACCCGGTTCGCGCCAAGATGGAAGGCCGCGCCCCCGAGGGCATGGATGAAGCCACGGCGGCGCTGTTTCCCGACAGCTTCGAGGAATCGGAGCTGGGGTTGGTGCCGAAGGGGTGGCGGGTACTACGACTTGGTGACGCAACGGAGCGAATTACCAAGGGCACTACTCCTACTACCCTGAAGCGCCCCTTCGTCGAGAAGGGTATCAATTTCATAAAAGCCGAATCCATGACGGGTGATGGCGGCTTCATTCCAGAAAAATTTGCATTCATAGACGAAGAAACGCATGAGCTTCTGCGCCGTTGTCAGCTTCAAGATGGCGATGTCCTCATCTCCATTGCGGGAACGATTGGACGCATTGCCGCAATGTCAAAGGACTTCCTGCCGGCAAATACCAATCAAGCAGTAGCCCTGATTCGGCCTCTTGCTCGAATTTTCCCGAGTGGGCTAATCAACCGTTTTCTTCGACTAAGCGAGTCGCAGCAAAGAATGGGTGAAAAAGTGGTTCAGGCGGTGCAGGCCAATTTGAGTCTCGGAACCTTGTCCAATTAAAAATGGTTGTTCCGCCTGAATCTGTTGTGTGCGAGCTGTATCAGTCTGGACTGGCTCAAATTGATGCGAGCTGGACGGCAAATGATCAAAGAGTCAGAACCCTAGCCACCCTGCGCGACACCTTGCTGCTGCGACTGATCTCCGGCCAGTTGCGCATCCCAGAAGCCGAAGCAATGGTATGACCACGCCCGGCAGTGAACCCTTCCAACGGGATGTCACGCTCGCCAAGGAGCTGGTGGGCAAGCGCTTTGGCTCGAAGCAGCTCGCATTGATTCGCCCAGTGCTTCGCGCTGTGAATGTGCGGCTGTATCACTCTTCGATGCATTACGACGATCTCAACACCGTCACAGTTCGCCACCTCGACGAACCACTAATAAGCGGGGTACCGCCCTGGCAACTGATGTTCACCGGTGAAGGTGAGACAGGGACCAACAACCTGTTTTTCATCGCGTGCGAAGCCCACCTATTCGCATGCATTCAGGCGCTACATGCGGCAGCCGACAACTTGGCGCATGTTTTGTACTATGGCCTGGGTTGGAATCTGGAAGGCAAACCTCCCAAAGGGAAGGTGTCGATCAAAACGATTCGGGGCCGCTTGCTGCAGCTTGGCCAATCCCGTCATGAGTTGAGACCTATCTATGGGCCGCTTGATGTGCTTGTGAACAGTCACCAGTTCAAATTACTGGAAGACGCAGCCAACCACATCAAGCATCATGGCGGGCTTCACGCAAGTGTCAAGTGGGAACCAAATCCGGAAAAACCATA
>DAOSLL010000683.1:0-2217 GCA_035368905.1 Rhodoferax sp. | reverse complement strand
CTCCTGGTGTTGGCAAAACATCCTTGGGTCAATCTGTCGCCAAAGCCACAGGGCGGAAATACGTGCGTGTGGCGCTTGGTGGCATGCGCGATGAAGCGGAAATTCGCGGCCATCGCCGGACTTACATCGGTGCCATGCCTGGCAAGGTATTGCAAAGTCTGGCCAAGGTGGGCACCCGCAACCCATTGTTTTTGCTCGATGAAATCGACAAGCTGGGCACTGACTTCCGTGGCGACCCTTCAAGCGCATTGCTGGAGGTGCTGGACCCTGAGCAAAATCACAAATTTGGCGATCACTACGTCGAGGTTGATTTTGACTTGAGCGACGTGATGTTTGTTGCGACATCGAACTCGATGAACATTCCGCCAGCCTTGCTTGATCGGATGGAGGTGATTCGACTCTCAGGCTACACAGAGGACGAAAAGACCAACATTGCCCTGAAGTACTTGCTGCCCAAGCAACTCAAAAACAACGGTGTCAAAGAAGAAGAGCTTTGCGTGACCGAAGACGCGGTGCGCGGTATTGTTCGTTACTACACCCGTGAGGCCGGGGTTCGTTCACTTGAACGCGAGATATCCAAAATTTGCCGCAAGGTGGTCAAGGCTCTGCAGCTCAAGAAAATGACGGCGCAGGTGAATGTCAATGGTGACAATCTGAATGATTTTCTGGGCGTGCGCAAGTATGACTATGGCCGGGCCGAAAAGAAAAATCAAGTCGGCCAGGTGGTTGGTCTGGCCTGGACCGAGGTGGGTGGTGATTTGCTGACCATTGAAGCTGCCATGATGCCGGGCAAAGGTGTCATCACCCGAACCGGTTCTTTGGGCGATGTGATGAAGGAGTCGGTGGAAGCGGCGCGCACGGTGGTACGCAGTCGGTCCCATCGATTGGGCATCAAGGACGAATTTTTCGAGAAGAAAGATATCCACATTCATGTACCTGATGGTGCAACGCCCAAAGATGGTCCCAGCGCTGGCGCGGCCATGACAACTGCCTTTGTCTCTGCCATGACGGGGATCCCGGTGCGTTGTGACGTGGCAATGACGGGCGAGATTACCTTGCGTGGTGAGGTCACCGCTATTGGTGGGTTAAAGGAAAAATTGCTGGCGGCTTTGCGTGGGGACATCAAGACGGTGTTGATTCCCGAGGAGAACGCCAAGGATTTGCAGGATATTCCTGAAAACGTGAAAAATGGCCTGGAAATCGTGCCGGTGCGCTGGATTGACAAGGTACTTGAGATCGCGTTGGTTCATATGCCAACGCCTTTGCCTGAGGACGACCCTGTCGCCGTCGCTGCAACACCAGAGGTCTCGATAGCCGGAACCAATTTGACTGAATCGGTCAAACACTGACGAGATTTGACTGGGTACGATTCAAGTCCGGCAAGCGGGAACAATTTCCACAGTCCATACAGCAATCAAGGCGCTGGCTGCAGCAAGCGCTGCACCAGCGGATGCTGCACTTTTTTTTCGGTGCCAATCGCAAAAAAGTGCTCGGTGACACCGTCACAACTGCCGAGCCGCTGCACCGCGTAATGGGCCAACAGGTCTTCATGCGCCCACTCGGCTGCCGGGAAAACGCCCATGCCACTGGCACCAAAGGTCTTTAGCAGCGCGCTGTCGGCAAACTCGCCCACAATGCGCGGCCGCATGGCGCGTTGCTCAAACCAATGATCCAGCCGGGCACGCACGGCAGCGTGCGCGGTCGGCATTAGCATAGGCAGGTTGGCCAGGCTTTGCGGAAAGTCCTGGCTGGTGGCAGCCACCAAGGCGGGGGTTGCATACCAGGCGATGCCCGACGACCCCATGGCATGGCTGTAGAGCTTGATATTGGGGTTGCTGGGTGCGGGCCGGTCTGATAACACCAGATCGAGCCGGTGCAAGGCCAGATCACCCAGCAAATCGTCCAATTCGCCTTCATGACACAGCAAGCGCAAATTGGGTTCGGTGATGATCGGCAGCAACAGCCGATGCACCACCAGTTTGGGCAGCCCATCGCAGATGCCCACCGCCAGCCGCACGGTTGGCGCGCTCGCCGCGTCACGCACCCGCGCTGGCAGACCCTCGCCAAGCTGAAAAATCTGGTCGGCCTGCTGCATGGCGGCTTGTCCCGCCTCGGTCAGCACCAGCCCGCGCCCGGCAGGTTTGAGCAGCGCATAGCCCAGCGAGCGCTCCAGTTCACGCACCTGCGCACTCACGGTTTGCACCGCCATGTCGAGCT
>DAOSLL010000682.1:0-2224 GCA_035368905.1 Rhodoferax sp. | reverse complement strand
GTGTGGCAACGGTGGATGTGGCTAAGACCATGGCAGGGAATGACAAATTTCTGAATTTAGACAATTAACGCAATCAAGTTGCATTAAACTATACCGCAATCGAGTTGCATTATGACCGCTGTAACCTGCCCTATTGCCCATTTTTTTACCGCCCCTTGTTCATGCAAACCCGCCTTTCCAAATCACCCCTGTTGACCAAAAGCGTGCTGGCCTGGCCAGCCTGGCTGCGCTTGCTGGCGGTGTTGCCTGCATTGCTGCTGCTGTGGCTGGCGGTGCTTTGGGCCAGCGCGGAAGCGGTGCCACTGTGAGCCTGTGGCCAACCGATGCGCCTGCGGCCTGCGCCGCCCTACCGAGCCGCGCCAGCCCACCCTGGCCCGGTCAAATGAGGAATCCGGCATGATCAAGCTGCGCAACCTGACGGTCAGCTACCGCCATCACCCTGCCCTGCACCACATCAATGGCGAGTTTGCGCCGGGGTCGCTGACGGCGGTGATCGGGCCCAATGGCTCGGGCAAGAGCACCCTGCTCAAAAGCATTGTCGGTCTGCTGCCCATTGAAGGTGGCCGCTCTGGCGGGGCTATGAGCGTTGCCACCGAGCGCCAGCGCATGGCCTACCTGCCACAGCAAAGCGAGATTGACCGCAGTTTTCCCATTGATGTGCGCGACTGCGTGCTGCTGGGTTGCTGGGGTATGGCTGGCGCATTTGGCAATATCAGCCCGGCCATGCTGACGCGTGTCGATGCCGCCTTGCACACCGTTGGCCTGCAAGGGTTTGAGCGCCGCGCGGTCGGTTCGCTGTCGAGCGGGCAATTCCAGCGGGTCATGTTTGCCCGCATGCTGGTGCAGGATGCGCAACTGATCTTGCTAGATGAACCATTCAACGCGGTTGATGCCAAGACCACCGCCCGGCTGCTGGCGCTGGTGCGCCAGTGGCATCAGGAACAACGCACCGTGATTGCCGTGCTGCACGATGACGCGCAGGTGCGCCAGTATTTTCCGCAAACCCTGCTGCTGGCGCGCGAACTGGTCGCCTGGGGGCCAACCGGCGACGTGCTGACCGAGGCCAACCTGCAGCGCGCCCGTGCCATGGCCGAAGCCTGGGACGAGACTGCCGAAGTGTGTGAACTTGACATCACGCCAGACAGCCATCACCACCCGCACGCGCCAGCAGCGCATCCGGTCAACTGAGCCTGCCATGACCGGACCCCGCCTGATGAAAGATCGTCGCGATAGGACAAAGGTGTTGACTGATGCGCCATGCAAGACCATGACCCGCCCCCGCCAGATGCAGGATCGTCGCCATGGCTGCAAGGGCGGCAATCTGGCGCATCGGCAATCCCGCCTTTGCGGCCATGTCGGGGGTTTTGCGCAGACTATTTCTTGCATTTCACGCTTGTCCCTGGCAGCGACTTTCAAGACACGGTGCCGCCTGCCATGACGGCCGACCTGAGCGTTTTTTGGGACCTGCTGATTGGCCCGTTTGCCGAATTTGCCTTCATGCGCCGGGCGCTGGTGGCCACCCTGGCGCTGTCGCTCAGCGCAGCTCCCCTGGGTGTCTTTTTGACGCTGCGGCGCATGAGCCTGCTGGGTGATGCGCTCAGCCATGCGGTGCTGCCGGGCGTGGCAATTGGCTTCATGCTGGCGGGCCTGTCGCTGTCGGCAATGGCACTGGGTGGCGTGATCGCCGGCATGCTGGTAGCGGGCATCGCCGGACTGGTCAGCAAGTTCACCACTTTGCGGGAAGATGCCAGCCTGGCCGCGATTTACCTGGTGGCACTGGCGCTGGGGGTGACGCTGATTGCCAGCCACGGCACCCAACTGGACTTGCTGCACATCCTGTTTGGCAGTGCCCTGGGCGTGGACAACGCCGGGCTGCTGCTGGTGGCAGCCGTTGCCAGCGTCAGCCTGCTGGCGCTGGCGGTGCTGTACCGGGGTCTGGTGCTGGAAACCTTTGACCCGGTGTTTCTGAATGCCAGCCGCAAGACCGGGCGCGGCACCTGGCTGTGGCAGCAGGGTTTCTTGATGCTGGTGGTGATCAACCTGGTGGCCGGTTTTCAGACCCTGGGCACGCTGATGGCAGTCGGCCTGATGATGCTGCCTGCGGTGTCAAGCCGCCTGTGGCACGACACCCTGCCCGCGCAACTGATCAATGCCAGCGTGCAAGCCATGCTGGCCGGGTTTGCCGGGCTGCTGCTGTCCTACCACTTTGACACACCGTCGGGAC
>DAOSLL010000681.1:0-2264 GCA_035368905.1 Rhodoferax sp. | reverse complement strand
ACTCTGGAGCGCGGCCACCTGGGCCCGAACCGCGACAGCCGCTTGCAGTTGCGTGGAGAACCACTTTCCGACAACCAGGACCGCCAGAATGACGACGAAACTGATGAAGTATTTCGTGATCCACCGAAAGATAGTGGAAATGAGATGACGCAAAAAATTCTCACTCAGGGGTAGTCAAGGGAAATCTGTCTTTGTCAGGGTCGCAGATGTCAGGTACCTCAGTGTTGACGAAGCACAGTAGTCACTCAAGTATCTGACTTCGCATTCAAAGAAGTAAGGCCTCACCTTCTACCTCTCGAACCACGCCCGCCGCTGCCCAACCAAATTTTCAAGACATATCCAAACACCAACACTGAAGCAACTGCCGCTAGGAACGACAGCACCGCATAGAGCAAGTTCATTGCTGCCTGCCTCAGAAACGTTGTCATGGTCACGAACGATCCGAACAGCGTGGTCAATACAGGCACAACCATCAGGGTCGGCACCAGAAGGACCACGCCGATCATCACGTTCAGGCGGATAAATCCACGCAGGTGTAGTCGCGCAACAGGTGGTAATGCTGAGCGCAGACCTGTGCGAGCTCACCTTGGGACTACCGCAAGGCAGAGCGCGATGGCCAATAGCAAGGTCGAATTGCCTGCAACAGTCGATGCAGTTGTCCGACTGCTGATAGGTCTTGTTCCTGAAGCCGAACAGGCAAGAATCGCCTACATGAGGGAAGATGAGTTGGTCACCCTAGAGATTGGGCTAGGCATGTGGACCAGGAACAACTTGGGACTCTGGAACGGTAATGCGGCGCTGCTTGATGCAACTGGTGAAGCACATGCCGACGATGCCTCGGGCGTGATCATTCGGGCGTTTTGGTTGGCGCTACGTGCTGAGTTGCCGAAGGTTCATTGAGGTAGGTCAAGTTCACCCCGGCAATCTCGGCCAAGATGTAACAGTTAAGCGTGGGAGTATTTTGCAGACAAAGCCTCGTCGGCAGTTCACTCCGACAAGCTTAAACCGCAGCAGGAAGAGTATCCATCAAGTTTTGCGATATACGTTACATTGAAGAAACAATCTCTTTTCACAGGAGTGCAACATGAACCAAATCTTAGGCAGTCTCGGAATTTTTGGAATTCTTATCTTTATTTTTTTAGTAATCATTCTTCCCATCTCAGTTTATGCTGCCCAAAAATGGGCATATAAATGTTTCAAGGAGCTTGAAAAGCTAAATGAAAAAATCGATCGACTATCGCCAAAATAAGTTCGCCTATTAAAAATCCAACAAATCGCTCAAGCTGATCGCTGGCCAGCTTCGGTTTAGCTTTGCTTTTTTCGACCGCTTTGGATCGAGACCCGCCGGTGACGTCGAAGACTTGACTACCCGGTTGCCGTCTTGAGCACACATTCAGCGCCATCCCTCCCGCTACCGAGGCCTCACCTCCGCCTCGAACCGCGCCCACCATTTCCCAACCAAAATTTCAAGATCGAAATAAACGCCAGGACTGATGCCACCGTGCCAATCAAGGTGAGCACCGTGTAGAACAGGTTCACCGACGCCTGATACAGGTACGCGGTGAGTGTGGCGAACTGGCCAGCCAGCGACGTGACCACCGGCACCACAAACATTGCCGGAATGAGCAAGAGCAGCGCCAGAAGCATGTTCACGCGCAGCCATGCACGAAGGCCACCGCCAGGCGAGACCAGGTACTCAAGTTGATGAATTTGAAATCGAGTGACTTCCGTGACTCGCTCCAGCACCATCATTTCATCCAAGTCATGGTCAATTACCGGCGATGAAATCGGCATGGGTTGCCATGCATCGCGAACGAGGGTCAACAAGGATCGTCTTGGGCGGTCCGAATAGTCACTCACTGGATGCCTTCGCGGCGACCTTCCTCGATGCCGACCCAAGACCAACGCCGACGAAGAAGGCCAGCAAAGCGCCAACTCCAAGGCCGAAGATGATGCGTTGCGAACTTGAACTTTCTACCGCAGCTTTCTCCTCAGCAGCCTTCTGGTTGGCCAGAGCGATGGCTGCCTTTTTTTCGGCTTCTTCCTTCGCCCTGTTTGCCTGAGCTACTTGCTGTTGGGCAATGATGACTTGCCGAGTTTCGACCTCTTCCCTCTGGCCGCAACCGACGATCAGAAGCGACAGGATCAAGTAAAAAAATAGTGATTTCATGGGTACCACCGGTTTGATGTTTAGATTGATGTGAATGGGCAATGCGCATTTCGTCCAGACGCCGCCGTGGCCCCGCATGCCGTCCGCGCTCCAG
>DAOSLL010000680.1:0-2277 GCA_035368905.1 Rhodoferax sp. | reverse complement strand
GGGTTACAAACTTTCTCTTGGTCAACCCAAGAACATTTGCAAGGACGTAAATCGGCTGAACGTCCGAAAATCTTGCGCACGACCGAGGGTTTATGTTGCCTTTTTGGTTCCGGCTCGTCCGGCTTAGGAAATTCAGATTTGGACGACTGACAAATTTTGCGCTTGTCCGTATGATCACACTCACTGGTGCCGGGGAAAGGTCCATTTTTTGGGTCACCTCGACCTGACTCGGGTGAGTTAGTCAAATTGCGTTCGAAGCGATGCGGCAAGACCAAAAAGCGCACCATGGTAGTGATCGAAGTTGAGGCGAGTTTCCGTAGTCTGATATTGAGGTTGCTCGTGCGCTGACTGCAAGACATGGACTTCGACTTGTTATTGGCTGAAAACAGTGCAGTGAGTGTCGAGATGTTCTGGAGTTGGTCGCCGAATCTCATTTGGATGAATCGGCAAAGGACGCAAAGGCCACCACCTTTGTAGTTGGACGATGGTTAAGCGTGGATTTCGCAAGTCTTCAACATTGTTCACCGTCAGGCAAATGTTCGGTTTTGTTGTTTTTTGGAGAAAATGATCGTGTCTAAATTGATTAAATCCATCTTTGGGGCCACCGTTTTGGGTATTGCCATGATCGGAGCTAGCCAAGCTGCTGACTTTGGCACAGCCGCAGAGGCGGAAGCCATGGCAAAGAAGGCAGTGGCCTTCATCAAAGCCAACGGTCCGGAAAAGTCTGCTGAAGAATTTACCAACGGCAAGCAGTTCAAAGACCGCGATCTCTACATCAGCTATGTGGATTTTTCTGGAAAGATGCTCGCACACGGTTTTAATCCCAAACTGGTGGGCAAAGGCCTGATTGATCTGAAAGACCCCGACGGCAAGTTCATGGTACGTATGGCGATTGATGTCGCCAAGACCAAGGGCCATGGCTGGACAGAAAACTACAAGTTCAAGAATCCAACGACAGACAAGTTACAGGAAAAAGCGATGTACGTGGAGCGAACTGGTGATGCCTACATAGGTGTCGGAATCTACAAGAACTGAATTGTGTTGACTGCGGGTTAGCCGATGTCAGGATGTTGATTATGGATATTCGTAACCTGAAAATCGGTGTACGACTGGGTATGGTGTTTGGCTTCATATTGCTGGTATCAGTCGGCATGTTGATGGGTGCGCTGCTTAGCAACACCGCCAGTCGAACAACGTTGTTGGACACCATGCAGCGTGCCAAAGTGCAGCAGGAACTGGCGCAAGACATGCATCAATCATTGTTCAGCAGTGCGGTGTCTATTCGCAACATGGGGCTGCAGTCCACGGTTGATGCTGTACAGAAAGACGAGGCCCAAGCCAAACTTCAGCGCGCCGCTTATTTAGCGGCCAAGTCCAAGCTGGAGGGTATGGGTTTGGGTGGGCCGGAGCGTGACCTATTCGCACGTTTGTCCGACATTGACAGCAAGACCGACACCTATTTCAAGGAGGCGGTTGACCTTGCTGCCCAGTTCAACACCGAGCAGGCCGGCGCAATCATCACTGGCAAGATTGATCCGCTATCCACCCAGGCGGCAGCGGAACTGTCGGCATTTATCGGATTGCAAAAACAGCAGACGCAGGCGGCGATAGCCCAGGCCAACGCCAGCAACCAAACCACTGTGAGTGTGATCAGCGCCATTGGTGTGCTTATGCTGTTGCTTGGGATGGGATTGGCGTGGGGCTTGACGGCCAGCATCACACGCCCATTGCAGACAGCGGTAGATGCGGCCCAACGCATAGCCAGCGGCGACCTGGTAAGTGACATTGCAGAAGACAAGACCATTCACCGTACAGAGACATCCTGTTTACTCAACGGACTACTTGAAATGCGCAACAGCCTGGCTGACATCGTGTGGCAGGTGCGCGCAAGTGCCGAGAACATCTCCAACGGTGCCAATGAAATCGCGGTCGGCAACAGCGACCTGTCCCAGCGGACTGAAACCCAGGCCAGCAGCCTGCAACATACAACTGCGTCCATGGAGCAGTTGAGTGCCACGGTAAAAAGCAACGCAGAGACAGCCCACCAGGCCAATCAGATGGCAAGTTCTGCCAGCTCAGCAGCCACCAATGGTGGTGTTGTGGTGAGCCAAGTGGTGACCACCATGGCAGAAATCACAGTGGCCTCACACAAGATTGCCGACATCATCGGTGTCATTGACGGCATTGCCTTTCAGACCAATATCCTGGCGCTCAACGCGGCGGTGGAAGCGGCGCGGGCCGGTGAGCAGGGCCGTGGTTTTGCCGTGGTGGCGGCCG
>DAOSLL010000679.1:0-2283 GCA_035368905.1 Rhodoferax sp. | reverse complement strand
CCTCGTTATCGTTGGGGCCATCAATCTCGAACTCAGTGATTCGGGTAGCTTTCAAATACGCGTAAAGCTTGCCCTGATAGCGGCTGCGAATCACATGTAGCAAATCCTCCAGCAACTCAGCCACAGCCACCACCTGCTCAATGCTCCAGTCATCGTCAATGACCATAGGCAGACCTGATCGCCGTCCCCCCGAGGGCAACTGCATCTGTTTCATGATGTGCTTCATGATTTAATCTTCTTGCGTTTCGCAGCCAACTGTGCAGAGCGCTCCTGCGATCAACCTCATGTCACGCTGGCCAGCCGTGCTGACACTGCCATCGCACCCTTGATGCCCACACCCGTGCTGTGGCGGGCAAGCAGTTATTCGCTTGTCGTCTCAACGGGAAATAAGGACCAACGCTACAGGGTGATTCACAAATATGGAAGACTGTGATTGATAGGCATCGTTGTCCCCCCATTGACTGCCCAAGACCACCGGCCAGCGTTGACCATTGCCTGGCCCTCAACCAGCACAAGTTGGCTGGATTAGGCACAACTTTTGTACCATTGTTATCTTAGCCATGCAGCATCCCGATCTCCCTCTATAGTCGCACTTCCTTGTTCGAGAACACCATGACCAACTCCCAACTTCTCATTTGTTTCAACCGCACCCTTGTGAGGGTGACTTGTGCCTTACTCTGTTTCCTTGGCGCGAGGGGGGCGTTGGCGGCCGACCTTACAACCGATGTGGTCGGTTCATGGAAGCTCGTTTCTCACACTGTCACCATGAGTGGGAGCACATTTGACTCCCATGCCGCTCTGCTGCAGCAGCGACCTTGTGCAGCCAAGATCCGCTATGAAGTCAAGGCCGACGGCAATTACCGCCTGGATGCCTCCGCGAGTGACTGCGACGAGAAGTACAGGACGATCCAGGAAAAGCTGTACTCCAAGACGAAGTGGAGGCTAGAAGGCAGCAAAATCACAATCTCGGCCACCAACTTTGCAGTCGGGCAATCATACTCAGTCACAGTGTCCGGCAATCGAATGACCTGGGTTGGCACAGAAGGTCAGGGCACCATGGTCTTACAGCGCTGACACTTCAACTGAGGGGCATTGGCGAGATGCACCCTGGATCGCTTACGCAACAGTTCAAGGACCCGCAGAACCAAAGCGGCTCTTATTTCCAGTTGAGCTTTACGCTCGATATGAAGAGTCGAACGGACTGGCCCGCGCAGATGGTGTGCTGGTCTGTGATACCACAGCACTGCAGCGATTCCGGTCTTAGAGATTTGCGATCTGCCTGCTCCATAGCAGCCGCTGGCAACTAGAGATCGACCGGCGGCTTTGTGCCGATGATTTCGTCAAAGTGGGCACCCGCCAATGGCCAACAGCGGTCACTCCCCGGCGGCAGCTTTCGGGAAATTTGAAATGGTTTATTCGCCAATCACCCCGAATAAATCAAATTCAGTGGCTCCGATCGCATGGCCTGACCGCTGCTGAGGCTAATGCCAAAACCCATGCTGTTCGCGCAGAGCAGAAAAGTTTGAATTGCTGCGTCAACCGACACCATTCGTTCCAGCGGGTCAGTATCAGGTTCGCAAAGTCCCAGCCTAGCAATGGCCAGTGTCAGAAATGGCACACGAAACGCTTTTACTCGGGCAACCTCTATTTGTAGAGTTGTGGCGTTGGCATCGCGTTCAACCAAGGTTTGAGCAAAAGCATCTGCCAGCAAAACACGTTTAACGTCTAGCACCAATACAAACAGCCAAGGTCTGAATTCGCCATGGTCCTACTCTTGAGCCCGCTGCACTAACAAGGCACGCTCTTTGTCGTTCCCTGCCAACGCCGCAGCCCGGTTCAGCGCTGCCCGTGCTTCATTCCGGAGACCCATTTTTTGCAGCAAATCACCATGCACTGCATGCAGCAGGTGATATCGCTGAAAGGCCTGGTCTTGCAACAGGCTTTCAACGATGGCAAGGCCCGCCGCCGGTCCTTGGTGCAAGGACACAGCCACAGCGCGGTTGAGCTCAACCACCGGTGACGGGGCCACACGCATGAGCATGGCGTAGAGCGCGGCAATACGCGCCCAGTCGGTGTCTTCGGCTGTCGGAGCGCAGGCATGGCAGGCGGCAATGGCGGCTTGAAGCTGGTAACTGCCCGGTGCTTGCGCCAAGCTTGGGGCGCGATCCAGTGCGGCCAGACCCCGGCGGATCAGCAAATGATCCCAGCGCGCGCGGTTCTGCTGCGTGAGCAGAACCGGGTTGCCTAGTGTATCAGTGCGCGCCGCCGTGCGTGATGCCTGTA
>DAOSLL010000678.1:0-2325 GCA_035368905.1 Rhodoferax sp. | reverse complement strand
TAAAACCCCTACTGTCGCCCCGGCAAAGCCGGGGGATTACCTGTTTTATTTATGGGATTGGCCCATAGATGCGCCAGGCAGAGCCGAATCACTTTGCTGGGGCAATGGCCTATGCAGGGCTGATTCAATGCACCCTGAGCCGTTCTGGTGGCAGTGATACCGGCGCTGGTGGTATCAGGCCGATATAGGGCTGACGCACACCGCTTAGCCTTTTCGTAACCGTTATGAAAAACAAATGCCCGGAACGTCGGGGATTCGCTGGCACCGTGCCACGCAAGATCAACATGCCGGGCATCAATGAACTGGTAGTGGACTGACTGGCGCTGGTAAACATCGCGGTGATCTGGTGAATCAAAACAGACAGGTCTGAAAATATTTTTTGCCTGAAACTGATCGAAACGGTTTATATCGTTTAACCCTGTTTCAGGGGGGTATCAAAGGCAAACCGGGGGAACAAATGGGGGAACGAACCGAGTTTTTGCATGTGATAAAACATTGAAATTCAACGAGTTACGGCATTTTGGCGATTCCGGTCATCGGCACCATCAGATAGACCAAAGGCCTCCAAGGCGTAATTCTTGGAGGCCTTTTCAATGTGTAACTCATGGCGTTGCCAGAAATGATCCAGCAGGCCGAACAGGTACCCGCTGGTGCCGTTGACGCTCAATAATGCTTCATATTCAATAGCTTGTAGCGCTTATGCCACAAGGGCTAGAGGCTTATTTCGCATATATGACAGATTGGACCGATGTTGCCAGCGGGCAGTGCCGGTTGTCTTTCCAATGGGATCGTTTTTGTTTGTACAGGTCAAACCGTAGTCTGCCCCCGGCTATCCCGCTAGGCCGCTGTCGGACTGTTAATTGGTTGATTCGTATAGCTCCAAAGCCATGAAAGTTAGGCAATTTGATTAATCAATTCGCAATATCCGAAAAATCATCTGCTTGAAAATGTAAATTGTTGTTTTTATACGATTTGTAGGTCCAGCAAACTGCTAGCCAAATTGCGGCTATAGCGAATGACTGACCCCCTTTTCCGCAATTTCTCTCCTTTTGGCCTCAAAGTTGACCGCATCCGCACCGGATGCGCCTTGGTTGACATGGCGTGACTTCGGCGATTCGCTTGATGGTGGGGCCAATGCGGCCAGGTCAACCGGCCAGCCGCGAGCAGGCTCATGCCAAAACCAGGACGTGTATCGTTGCCGAGACAGGCTTCAAGGCGCAGCAGGGGCAGTCAATTCACGTCGCGTTAATGTTGAAAAACCCGCGCTGACTGGCGCTTAGCCAGGCACCTGTTGCGGTAATATTGGCTCAGGCAGTCGAACTTGGCTCAACAAAGGTGAACGATGACTGAACACTCAGTGCAACACGATGGAGCTCAGAGCACGGTCGGTGCACCACCACCGCAAGGTCCTGTTGCTGTGTTGGCCCAGGTTGAGCGCACCTACCGCATGGACGATGTCAGTGTGCCGGTGATCAAGGGCGTTAACGTATTGGTGCGTCCTGCCTGTTTTACCGTGCTGCTCGGTCCGTCTGGCAGCGGCAAGACCACATTGCTCAACATGATTGGCTGCATCGACAAGCCCGACAAGGGCGAAATCATCGTGTCGGACTGCAAGGTGGGCGAGTTGACGGACGACGAACTGTCAGACTTTCGTGCCAAAAACATTGGTTTTATCTTTCAGAACTTCAACCTGTTGCCGGTGTTGAGCGCCTACGAAAACATTGAGTACCCGTTGCTGCTGGCCGGGGTGCCTGAAAAAACACGCGCCAGCCGCGTGCCCAAACTGCTCGAAGCCGTCGGCTTGAGCGACAAAGCCAAAAACTTGCCTGGCCAGTTGTCGGGTGGCCAGCGTCAACGCGTGGCCATCGCCCGTGCGCTGGCGCGCAAGCCCAAGCTGGTGATTGCCGACGAACCCACCGCCAACCTGGACAGCCAAACCGGTGCTGCCATTCTTGCCCTGATGCGCAGCATGGTGGAGCGTTACCATATTTCGTTCATTTTTTCGTCCCATGACCGCGAAGTCATCAAGGCTGCAGACGACACCATTTTCTTGAAAGACGGCGTGGTTCACGGCATTCGGCGCAAGGGCCGGGAGATCGCGTCATGATGACTTTCTCTTTGGCGGTACGCAACCTGTTGCGCAACCGGCGCAGGTCTCTGGCCACACTGCTGGCAATGGCGATTGGTTCGACTTCGATATTGTTGTTTGGCGGTTTCAGCGCTAATGTGAATTACGAGTTGCATACGAGACACGTACAAAAAGGGGGACATCTGCAAATTCAGCATCGTGACTTTTACCTTTATGGCAGCGGCAATCCAACCGCT
>DAOSLL010000677.1:0-2326 GCA_035368905.1 Rhodoferax sp. | reverse complement strand
GTAAAACCCCTACTGTCGCCCCGGCAAAGCCGGGGGATTACCTGTTTTATTTATCGCAACATCAACCGGCGCGAGAAAGCCAAAGGCAATGCCAACGTCGCGTTTGAGCTGGTGATCGAGATGGACGATGCATCGGAACTGGTGGTCAAACGCGCCTGGACGGCGGGCGCGGTCAACGAACCCAAAGCGCGCGACCTGACCGAGCGGCTGGTGGTGGTGCGTGACGGCAAGCGGGTATCGGTGCAGAACCAGGAAATCTGGCAAAACTTTATCCGCGCCGCCATTCCGCCGGGCATCACCCAGTTCTTCTTCTTTGATGGTGAAAAAATTCAGGAAATCGCAGCCGACGACCATTCGGAAATGCGCTTGAAATCGTCGCTGGAGGCTGCGCTGGGCATTGGGCACATCAACCGGCTGGCTGCCGACATCATCTACATCAAGCAGGAGGAACGTAAAGGCTTTGTCGAAATTTCTGATGAGGATCTGGAATTCAAGCAAAGCGAACTCAAGCGTGAAAAAAGCAAGCTGACCCGCAAGCACCATGAGCGCGATAGCTTACGCGCCGAACTGGACGGCTTCAAGGGGCAGTTGGATGAGGCCAAAAAGCGTTTTGAGGCAACTTTTCAGATCGCACCGGAATCACGAGAAACGATGCGCGAGCAAGAAAAGAAGCGCGTGCAGGCCGCCAACCGGCTGGCTCAGGTGGAGAGCGAAATTCGCAGCTTGGCCGAAAAAGCCCTGCCCTTCAGCATTGCAGGCAAGTTATTTGCCGGCATACGGGGGCAGATTGAGCTTGAGCGCGAATCCGCCACTGGCGAGGCGATCAAGGAAAACGCCGCAGCTCTGGCGCGCCGCATTGTGCGTGTGGTGGAGGACCCGGAGCCGATTTACACCGAAAAATTGTCCCCGGAACGTATGGCAGAGCTGGAGCGGCGGATTTACCGGCTACTCAAGGAGGGCGACCAGTCGGCGGCTGTCGCCAAGGTACTGGACCTGTCCGACCGCGATGCCGCCCGTGTGCTCAACCGCATGGAGTCGCTGGAGGGCAGCGATGTCTTTCTGCTCAAGGCGCTGCTTGACGAAGCCCGCAGCCTGGCGGTGCAAGTGCGCCAGCTTGAAGGCGTCGGGCAAAGTGGCGGCTTGTCAGGCACCGAGCGTGATCTATTCGATGAACTGCAGGGCGTGATGGAAAGCTGTTCAACCCAGATTGGGCGCAAAACCGAGCAACTGCGGCTGGTGGAAGAAGACATTTTGGCTTTGACCAAGCGCATTGGCGACATTGAGGTCGAAATCGAAAAGCTGTTCGAGAAGCACAATGTGTCGAAAGACAAGGCAGACTTTATCGAGGAGTGCGATTCGATTGCCAGCGTGCTCAACAAGTTCATCGTGCGGCTACGCAAAAACAAGGTGCAACTGTTGCAGGAAAAGACTTTTGAGATGTACCGCCTGCTGTCGAGCCGCAGTGGCCTGATCAAGGACATCACCATCGACGACCAGAGCTACGAGATTCATATCATTGACCGCAACGGGCACGAAATCCGAAAATCGTCTATGGCCGCTGGTGAAAAAGAGGTATTTGCGATTTCGCTGCTGTGGGGGCTGGCGCAAACCAGCGAACTCAAGCTGCCGATCATCATCGACACGCCCTTGTCGCGCCTGGACAGCACGCACCGCGACAACATCGTGAACAACTATTTTCCCAACGCGGGTGAGCAGGTGATCATCCTCTCGACCGACACCGAGATTGACACCAACTATTACCGCGCGCTGAAACCGCGCCTGGCTGGTGCTGCAAGTCTGGAATTTGACCAGCGCCAGGAGCTGACGACGTTCAGGCAAGGTTACTTTTGAGAGAAAAATCATGGCTGACCGCCTGTACACATCAAGCGAAGCCGATGAGGTGTTGAGCGCCCTGCGGTTTGAGACCAAGCTGGAAAAAGCAACGCTGGCGCGCATCGCTTTTACGCTGTCGCTGGTCAAAGACGGTGCCGGTGTGGCGGCAAGCCTAAGTTTCAGCGGGGGTGAACTGAAGCGGCCAACCTTTATTGCCGAAGACGAGGTGTTTCTCCGCACCCTGATTGCGCACACCTACAGCAAGCGGGATTTCAGCGAAGACGAGTTTTATTCCAACCGGTCCATTGTCAAAAATCACATTGACAGTGGCGCAGCTTTGCTGGCAAAGCTGTTTCAGGAAACTGGCCGCAGTGGCGAGGCGCTGATTCGGCGGCTGGTCGATGAGGTGGAGTTTGCCGGTCGGCGCGAGCAACTGGGTAGCGGGCTGGACATTTTTATTGGCCGCACCTTATTGCAGCGGACCGAGCTAATC
>DAOSLL010000676.1:0-2327 GCA_035368905.1 Rhodoferax sp. | reverse complement strand
CACCGGCGGCTTGTTCACTGGCGGCTTGCGACAGGCTTTGTGCCGTGGCGCTGACTTCTTCCGATGCACTGGCCAGTGCCTGGGCACCACCATTCACATCGGTCACCACCTGGCTGAGCTTGGTGATCATGCTGCTCATGGCTTGCAGCATCTGGCCGGTTTCGTCTTTGGACGGGTTGTCAATACGCACCGTCAGGTCACCTTCGGCCAGGCGGTTCGCCGCGTTCAAGGCTTCGTTGACCGGGAGGGTGACCGAACGGGTCAACACCCAGGCGGTCAACGAACCCAAGGCAATGGCCACTGAGGCCAGCGTCAGCATCAAGGTGCGAGCCGAGTCGTAGCTTTTTTGAGAGGAAGCGACATCGTTCTTTGTGTTTTCTTCCTGCAAAGTCACGTTTTCATCAATTGCGTCCTGCCATTTCTGGGCAGCGGGCGCGGCCTGACTCATCAACAGCTTCAAGGCTTCGTCGTTTTTGTTGCTCATGGCAAGCTCCAGGACCTTGTCGGTCAATGGGCGCGCTTCGGCAGCGGCATTTTTGATCTTGGCGCGGGCTGCCTTGCCTTTCTCGCTGGCGGGCAATTTGTCCAGTGTCTCCCAGGCTTCGTTGTACTTTTGGCGTACGCCGTCAAGTTTTTTCTTCTCGGCATCCATCGCAGCAGCATCGGTAAGCAAAATGATGGTGCGGGTAATGCGTGTCACGATATGAACAGACTCCGAGATATCTGTGTTGAGCTTGATCTTGTGCATGTTGTCCCGGACGATATCGTCAAGGTGATTCTGCACCGTTGACATCCCGTTGATGCCCACTGCCGCCAGCACCGCCATGAGCACCAGCACAATGGCAAAACCCAGCGTCAAGCGCAGGCCAATTTTCATGTTTGCAAACATCTCAATACCCCTTTAAAAACTGTTTAAACACCCATATAACCGGCTTGGGCGCTCGCCCACCCCGAAGAATGAAACTTTGTCGGAGCGGTGCCCTCGCCGCGAACTCCAGCTTTCGCATTCGCGGCGAGGGCGCCGCTCCTACAGAACATCCGGTGTTGTTTCACTTTGACCATTCCAAACCGCTTGTTAGCTTGCACTTTCAAGCCTTTTTGCCCTCCAGCCCTTTGTCCACTTGCGTAAGCAGCTACTGAAACAATAGTGTTTCAGATCCAGGCTGACACTCTTTTTGCCATGACTTCCCTTTAACAAAGGCTAATAACCGGGTGTTGACAAACCAGGGGCCAGGAACAGTGGTGACTTGGGCTGCCTAATCAGGGTCGCTCCGGTTGTGCAACATCGATTGCAGAAACTCTGCACCCGTGACAAGCCCGGAGTACTTGGAATACACCCCAAATTTTTCTACTGTGATTTGATAAGCCATGAAATCCTCTTCTGGTTTTCAAACCAACACCGCTACGCCCAGCTTCACAAGCTCAAGTTTTTTGGACGGGTCGCGCACCAGGCCTTCGAACGCCGTCAGGTCTATCGGTCTGCCAAAAAAATAGCCTTGAAACTCCTGGCAACCGTTGGTTTGCAAAAACTGGCACTGCTCAGTCGTCTCGACGCCCTCGGCAATCACGGCGATGTCAAGACTTTGACCCAGGGTGATCACCGCCCGCACGATGGCTGCAGCACTGGGGTCATCTTGCAGGCCGCGCACAAACGACTGATCAATCTTCAACTTGTCCAGCGGAAGGCGCCCCAGATAACTCAAGGACGAATACCCGGTCCCAAAGTCGTCCAATGCGAAGCGCACCCCATGGCGCTTGAGCATCTCCATTTTTTCAATCACAGCTTCCATATCGCGAACCATCATGCCCTCGGTTAGCTCCAGTTCGAGCAACAAAGGGTTGGCTCCGGTATGCGTCAGCGTGGCCAGCACCTGCTGGGCAAAGTCCTTCTGATTGAACTGCCTGGCGCTGACGTTGACTGACAGGGTGAGGTGTTGCATGGCCGGGTCGTCTGACCACAACACCAATTGCTCGCAAGCTGTTCGCAAAACCCAGGCACCGATCTCAATGATGAAGCCCGTTTCTTCAGCCAGCGGGATAAACATGGCGGGTGAAATGGCGCCTTGCTCCGGGTGTTGCCAGCGCAGCAACGCTTCGGCGCCAAAGGGCAAACCCAGATGGTCGGTTTGTACCTGGTAATGCAACGTGAACTGGTCTGGCAGGCCCTGACGCATCCACTCATTGAGCATGAAACGGGTCTGCAGCACCGCCTGCGTGCTGGAGTCAAAGAATCGAATCAAGTTGCATCCGGTTTCCTTGGCCCGGTACATGGCAGTTTCAGCGTGGGTGACCAAGGTCGACGCTTCCACACTCAGGTTTTCAAACAA
>DAOSLL010000675.1:0-2345 GCA_035368905.1 Rhodoferax sp. | reverse complement strand
GATCACCGCGCCGGCGATCAGCGCCCCCTGATCAAAGCCGCCGCCGCTGCCATGGAAACCGCGCTTGACACCGCCCTGAAAAACGGTGAAGCAGCCGTTGCCGCCATCCAAAAAGGGCGTTAATCGCTTTTCAAACGCCTGGTTACAGCGACTTGCTGGCAACCAGGCCCGGCTTGGGCCGGATGCGACCCGCAGGCATTTGACCTGTGGGCATCCTGCGATAGCGGTTACAAATACATCGAACCGTCCACAGAAGACGGTCGCAGATTCTGCAAGACGTCGTGGAAAACCCCAAGCAGATCCATGTCCAAAGAGCAAAGCAAGCCGGTTCGCACAATTGGCATCAGCCAGTCATCGGTGACCAGCCAGCCTCACACCTCACGAAAAAATCGACGCACCAGCGACGATGCCAGCCAGCTCTTGCATTTAACGGCGCGCCTGCATACCACGCGGGGCAGTACCGTTGATTGGCGACAACTGCTGCAAGACTGCCGCGACGGTTTTCAGTGCCCTGGGGCGCTTGAACAGTTACACGATGACGCCGCCATCGGACCCGATGAACTGGCCGCGCTGGCCGGTCGCATCAGCCACTGCGCCAGTTTTGGCGACCACTGTGGCAACGATCATCTGATTGACGAACAGGCGCTGAACTTCAAGCGTCAGCGCTGCTCGGCCCTTGCGCTGCACCTGCACACCGCCGCGCTGGCAGCGCGCAAGTCGTTGCAGGCAGGCTTGTTTGACCACTTGCCACCCACCTGGGTGCTTGATCGCAGCGGCCGACAATGCGAGGCCAATACCAGTGCGCGGGAACTGACGCGTGTTGGCGAGCGCTTTGGGTTGAGGGAAGGCCTGTTGGTGCTGACCGATCCAAGTGCCAGCCGCATGCTGCGCAAAGCCTTGGCAGATGCCCGCGATGACAGCCGCTTTTTGTGGCAAGAGCGCCACAACCTTGAAACCAGTTTGCTGCTGCGGCCATTGCCGGACGGCCTGCACGTTGCGGTGACGCTGGTGCAAGATGCGCCCGGTGTGACCGAACTGGCACCGCTGCTGGCAAGTCATTTTGGCCTGACACCTCGCCAAAGCGACCTTGCTGCTCACCTTCTGGCAGACCACACGCTGGCTGGCGCGGCCCGGGCCATGGGCATTTCACTCCATACCGCCAACGAACACCTGGCGGCGCTGTCGGAGAAGGTCGGCGCGCCCGACCGCAAGTCGCTGCTGGTTGTGCTGCGGCACAGCGTTAAACAATAGGGCGGACCAAACGCCGCCGAGACCTCTTGGTCTTGGCAGCTTGGCAGGGCGTTCGTGAATTGCAGGGCTTGCGCCCAGATAAGTCGGGTTTTTTTACAGTTGCAAGCCAAGAGCGTCATCGCCGGAACCCAACACTCTGTGGGGAATAGGCCGCGCAATTCACATCAAAACTGGGTTCCAAAGGTGTCTACGCAGAAAAGGTGCCCCATTCTTGCAGTCCATTTCTCAAACTGAGACCAACGTATCCCGTCACAGTGTGGGGTAAAGGCAACTTGACAAGTAAATGTCAAGAATTCTGACATGTAAAAAAACTTTATATAAATCAATGGTTTAAAAGTATATAGACACTTGGCACACATTGTGTTTTTTGTTTTCGGAAGAGAAAAGCTGGAGAAGGCGTCAAGAAACCGACTTTTGCAGAGTGGCTCTTCTGAGGGGAAAGTCGGTTTAATTTTCAACTGAAAGACAACTATGAAACTTCGTTCAATTGCACTAGCAGCCATCGCTGCTTTCTCGTTTGGCGCTCAGGCAGACCTTTACAACCAAAATGTCACAAACAACGTGATCATGGGCACCGGTATTAGCAATGGCGGGTTCACCACGGAGACGGGCGCAGGTGTCGAAATTGGACTTCGTGCCCGTGAGCGTTACGACCTGGCGACAAATTCTCCTACCAATGTCACTGGCAGCAATAACAATGGTACTTATAACCAGAATGCTGGCACGCCTGGAAGTCCAACTAGAGCACGATGGAATTTTGACTGGTCGATTAACACCGGTACAGCCAATGTAGGTGCTTACACCTACCTGCTCGGTATGGACTTCGATGCAGGTGTTGGTACCAATTTTCAGATGTTCGACCTAATTAACGTGACGTTGGCCGATCACTCTTTTGGCGACAACAGCACCGCCCAAAGCGCCGGAGTTGAAGCGGCTGATGCTGGCACTTACGCAAGCTATTTAGCTTCGAAAAATCTGGTTCAAAATTCTTGGAATTACGATTTCTTCGACAGTCCTTCATTTACTTTCTCAGCAGCAGCTAACGAATAGCGTTTATCTTGCGCCTGACAACGCTGATGAAGACGCACAACGCC
>DAOSLL010000674.1:0-2355 GCA_035368905.1 Rhodoferax sp. | reverse complement strand
TTGAATGTTTGAATTCTTCGCATGATATGCAAAGACTTGACTTGTTAGAGACCAGGCATTTTCCCCGACAAGCTGGGAAAATGATGTTCGCCTTTGGCGAACAGCCATGGCCCACAACAGGTTCAAAACGGGATGCCTGCTGCCCGAGACTGTCGGCAAAGATCGACAACATGTTGGTAAGTTTGTCGCCCATAGCGCCTGGATTCCTCTGTCGGACGCGCCCGAGTGGGTGGACGCGCCCGAGTGGGCCGCTGGCGGCGCGGCTGGGTAGGCGCGACGACGACGCGCCGCGACTGCCCGCTAGAAGGAGCTTGCGCCCCAGGCGCGTTGCCAGCAGTTCAATCGGGTGCGTAGCACTGTCACCCAAATGGTGAACTCCATCGAAGCTGAAAAAGAAAATGCTCATAAGGACTTGTACATGAAAACAAGCGGTCAACTGAGGGATCCAGGATCATGAAAGCAATGCATCAATGGCTGCTGGGTACCGTACAGGCGCTGCTGCTGATTGATGTGCCGGGAATCCTGCAACTTCACCGGATCAAGTCTGCAGCACCTGATTGAAGTGGGTAATACCTGGCCCAGGGCGATTGCCATGCTCAAGGTTGATGCCCGTTGCGTTGCCGCATTTGAAGCCCTGCTGGCGCAACTTCCGGCAAAAGCATCGACTAGCCAAACGGCGTGAGAAAATGCTGATCTCAGTAGAATTCATCAAAATACCAGGACCCTCATCATGGAAGCAGAACGTATCAACGCCATCGGCACTCAACTTGTCGGTTTGAGCGCTCGCAGTGTCGAATTACGGGGGTATCTTTGACTTCGATGCCAAGTTTGAGCGACTGAGAACCGTCAACGCCTCGCTGGAAGACCCGGCCGTCTGGAGCGACCCCAAGCGCGCCCAGGAATTGGGCAAGGAAAAGAAGGAGCTCGACGGCGTGGTGGTCACCCTGACCGACCTGCAGCGTGACCTGTCTGACAACACCGAACTGTTCGAGATGAGCAAGGACGATGGCGATGAAGACGGCTTGCTGCACATCGAGACCGATGCGGCCAGGTTGAATGACATCGTGCAAGGCCTGGAATTTCGCCGCATGTTCAATAACCCGGCTGATCCATTGAACTGCTTTTTGGACATCCAGGCCGGAGCCGGTGGCACCGAGGCCTGCGACTGGGCCAGCATGCTGTTGCGCCAGTACCTGCGCTACGCCGAGCGCAAGGGGTTCAAGACCGAGCTCGAAGATGAAACCCCCGGTGACACGGCTGGCATCAAGGGTGCCACCATCAAGATTGAGGGTGAATACGCGTTTGGCCTGCTGCGCACCGAAACCGGCGTGCACCGGCTGGTGCGTAAAAGTCCGTTTGATTCATCGGGCGGGCGTCACACCAGTTTTGCCAGCGTGTTTGTCTATCCGGAAATTGACGACTCGATTGAAATCGACATCAACCCGGCCGATGTGCGGGTCGATACCTTCCGCGCCAGTGGTGCCGGTGGTCAGCACATCAACAAGACCGACTCTGCGGTGCGCCTGACGCACCTTCCCACCGGCATCGTGGTGCAGTGCCAGGACGGGCGCAGCCAGCACAGCAACCGCGATGTCGCCTGGAAGCGCCTGCGTAGCCGCCTGTACGACTTTGAGTTGCGCAAGCAACAAGAAGCCCAGCAAAAGCTCGAAGACACCAAGACGGATGTCGGCTGGGGCCATCAGATTCGCAGTTATGTGCTGGACAACAGCCGCATCAAGGACCTGCGCACCAATTACGAGACATCGGCCACGCAAAAGGTGCTCGATGGTGATCTGGATGCTTTCATTGAAGCGTCGCTGAAGCAGGGCGTGTAATGCTGATTGCTACATCTTCAGGAGCTGCTGACGCTTATCCCATATGGGCTGGAGCCGTTTCTGGCCTGATTTTTGACATGGATGGCACGATCATCGACTCGATGCCAAGTCATGCGCAAAGCTGGATCACCTTCATCGAAAACCACGGCATTACCGTTGACGTGCCTGACCTGATGCGCCGTACCACCGGGCTCACCGGCGCTGAATGCATGCGTGAACTGTTTCAGCGCGACTTGTCAGATGAAGAAGCCTGGGCACTGATCACCGAGAAGGAAGTGATTTACCGTGACTTGTTTGCGCCCAGGTTCGCCGAGGTGGCCGGCTTCAAGGCGTTTGCCAGGCAAGCCCTGGCGCGCGGCCTGAAAGTGGGTGTTGGCACCGCCGGTGACCGCCACAACATTGCGTTTGCGATGCACCACCTGGCGCTGCCAATACCGCCTGATGCCATTGTCGGGGGCGACGAAGGGCTGCCAGGAAAGCCTCATCCTGCTATATTTTTGGAAGTGGCCAAGCGAATGGC
>DAOSLL010000673.1:0-2363 GCA_035368905.1 Rhodoferax sp. | reverse complement strand
CCCAAATCCGCCGGTGCAAATAGGGGAAGTTGTTTCTGACCACATCCTTAGCGCAGCACGTAAACTGCCCGGTGTTCCGCTCATTTAACTTAGGACATGGTCATCAATCACTTCCCCATTTGGCTCTTCGGGTTTGGACGCACTGCGTCGTGGCAAATCACTCATGTGGCTCGCCACATGAGTGATTTGCGCCTGGCATTGCATGCCAAATCCAGCGGCCAAATGCGTAACTTGTTTTCGACCCTGTCCTTACCCACCAGGCAAACATGACTTTTTCATCACTGGGCTTGTCGCCTGCGCTGCAAGCGGGCGTCCTCGCGCTGGGCCACAGCCACCTGACACCGGTGCAGCGTGCGGCCATTGCACCAGCGCTGCAAGGTCAGGACATTCTGGCCACGGCACAAACCGGCTCCGGCAAAACGCTGGCGTTTGCGTTGCCACTGCTACAGCGCCTGCGAGCCCCTGACAGCCGCCACCGACAAGTGCAGGCGCTGGTGCTGGTGCCAACACGCGAACTGGCGCTGCAGGTGGGCGAGGTCATCCGCACGCTGGCCCGGCCACTGCCGCATGGCATCAAGGTGTCTAGCCTGTATGGCGGTGTTTCGGTCAATCCGCAAATGATGGGCTTGCGCGGTGGCACCGACGTGGTGGTGGCCACACCCGGGCGACTGCTTGACCTGGCCCGGCACAACGCACTGTTGCTCGACCAGACCGCGCTGCTGGTGCTCGACGAAGCTGATCGCATGCTGGACCTGGGTTTTGCCGACGAACTGGCGCAAGTGCTGGCGCTATTGCCCCGGCAACGGCAAAACCTGTTTTTCTCAGCCACCTTCAGCCCGCCCGTGCAGGCCCTGGCACAGGCCCTGTTGCACGATGCCGTGCGGGTGGACATTGCGCAGCCGGGCCAGCAACCGGCAGCCATCGCCCAGCGCGCCATCGCCGTCGATGCCAGTCGGCGTACCCAACTGCTGCGCCACCTGATCGCCCTGCATGGCTGGCCACGGGTGCTGGTGTTTGTGGCCACCAAATACGCCGCAGAAATTGTTGCCGACAAGCTGCGCAAGGCCGGCCTGACAGCCGAGCCGTTTCACGGCGAGCTAAGCCAAGGCAAGCGCAGCCAGGTGCTGACCGATTTCAAGGCCGGGCGGTTGGCCGTGATGGTGGCCACCGACATGGCTGCGCGCGGGCTCGACATTGCCGAGCTGCCGGTGGTGGTCAATTTTGACCTGCCGCGCTCAACGCAGGACTACACCCACCGCATTGGCCGCACCGGGCGCGCCGGCGTGCCAGGCCAGGCGATCAGCTTTGTCAGTGCTGCAACGCAAGCCCATTTCAGGCTGATCGAGAAGCGCCAGCAGGTCAGGCTGAGTCTGGAAACCGTCCCCGGCTTTGAGCCGAAGGAACTGGCAGCGCCCGCCTCGCCAGACCCCAATGCGCCGGCCAACGGCGGCATCAAGGGCCGTCGGCCGAGCAAGAAAGACCGGCTGCGGGCGCAGGGCGGATTGCCGCTGCCTGCAGCCGATGCCGGTGTCGATACCGATGGCGGGGCCAGCGGGGCGGCCCGCTGATTCATATCAAATTGGCCTTTAGCCCTTACAGGCATTGCGCTGACAGCTTCTAAATTTATAGTGAATGAATGAATTCGAGATGAGCAAAAAAGTCTTTATCAAAACCTACGGCTGCCAGATGAACGAGTACGACTCGGACAAGATCAGCGATGTGCTGGGTGCCGCCCAGGGCTACGAACTGACACAGGACGTGAACCTGGCCGACCTGATTTTGTTCAACACCTGTTCGGTGCGCGAAAAGGCGCAAGAAAAAGTGTTCTCTGACCTCGGACGGGTGCGACACCTCAAAAAGCGCGGCGCTCTGATTGGGGTGGGCGGCTGCGTTGCCAGCCAGGAGGGCGCGGCCATCATCGAGCGCGCGCCCTACGTCGATGTGGTGTTTGGCCCGCAAACCCTGCACCGCCTGCCGCAACTGCTGGCCGAGCGCGAACGGCTGAACCGTCCGCAGGTGGACATCAGCTTTCCCGAAATAGAAAAGTTCGACCACCTGCCGCCAGCCCGCATCGAGGGTGCCAGCGCTTTTGTCTCGATCATGGAAGGCTGCTCCAAATACTGCAGCTACTGCGTGGTGCCCTACACCAGGGGCGAGGAGGTGCACCGCCCGTTTGAAGACCTGCTGGTCGAGGTCGCGGGCCTGGCCGACCAGGGCGTGAAGGAAATCACCCTGCTGGGCCAGAACGTCAACGCCTGGCGCGCCAGAATGACCAGCCACCCCGGCGCTGCGGGCAGCAGCAGCGAAATGGCTGACTTTGCCACCTTGCTGGAATACGTGTCGGACATTCCCGGCATTGAGCG
>DAOSLL010000672.1:0-2364 GCA_035368905.1 Rhodoferax sp. | reverse complement strand
CAAGGGTTTTTCGGCTTTTTCTTCGGTTTGGGTGCGCATGGATTTGCCGGGGTGCTGGCGCTGTCGGATTCGCCAGATTCCGACGTATTTGTGTCTGCCGTGGTTTCGGTAGTGGTTTCCTCGGCGGATGTTGGTGCCTGTTCGGTCTGGGCACACACCACCGGTGCGGCGGAGATCGCACTTGCGGCCAAAAGCAGTGCGGAAAGTGACTGCCCAAGGCTTCCGTTCGTTTGCTTCTTTGACATGACTGAATCCTCTTGTGTTTAGTTGGCAGGCTTTGGTTTGGTTGTGATCCAACCACCAATGGCCGCAACTGCGGTTAGCGCAATCAAAATGACCCACTCGGGTACACCAAATAGTTCCGGGAGGGTTTCCGCGTCTGGGCGTGGCAGGGCTTCCAACATAGGTTCCAGCCAGTCGTAGACGCCAGCGAACACCCATGTACCAGCGATAATTCCCAGGAAAAAGACGAAGCCATCAACTTTCCCAGACATGAAGCCGACAACGGAGGTCCCCGGACAGTAACCACCGATGCTCATCCCCGCGCCAACGCCGACGCCCCCTAAAAGCGTTGCCCAAAGGTACGTAGTAGGGACGTAGACGTCCTCCATCGATAGCAAGCCAAGAATTTTGAATAAATACAGCCCGATAGCGCACACGACAATCGCTGTGAACATCACATTGAATACAGCCCAGTCCTGAAAGCGTAGCTGGGCCGTTAGCTTGCAGGCACTTGCGAAGCCGGCGCGTTCCAGCGCAAATCCAAAGACCACACCGCAGACGAGACCAGTGACAACAATGCTCAAATCCATTGGGAACATCATTTCCACAGCCTCCGCGTGATTAATCCGAAGAACGCACCGGCTACAAAAAAACCAATGAGAAAGAGGAATCCTGCGGTGGCGAGTGTCGCCGCTCCAGAGAGCCCAAGACCGCTCGTACAGCCGAGAGAGATACGGGCTCCTATTCCCGCGACCATTCCACCGAGTAGGGCAAGGGTTAGGCGTCCTGCTTGCGAGATGCGCGTTGGCCCATCGACAGTCAGTTTGAATCGCCTCGCACTGACCGCACCGATCAACGCACCGATCGCGACTCCAAGAACTTGCCAGGAGATCCAAGAGTTCAGGGGATTGTTGCCGTCTTCAACCATGGGCCCAAGATAGTTGTTGGCTTGGGTCGCGGCTGGTGCCACGAGTGCTGCACTTTTAGCTGCCAAGGCAGTGGTGAAGCCGCTTCCGCCCAAGCCGTGACCGGTGAGCAGGAAGGTGAGCAGCAGACCGAGACCGAGAAGCAGTCCTGCGGAATGGGGTCGCCACAAGGGTTTTGGTTGTTCGCTCACTCATCCTCTCCAAAGGTTGGCTGAAGATACCCCCATGGGTATGGAGCCCACTTTATGTACCGTTTGATTACTGTCAATCGTGCGGCGCAGCAACCTGTTGCTCACCGTGCAACTTGGGTGCAAGAATGCGGACATAATATACATTATGCGTTGATTGATTGTTTTGCGCCATGCCGGTTTCGTACATCAACACCGTCTAATTCAGATACTTGCGAACCTTGACGTGCTTCTTCCCATGTATTCCCAACTTTCCATGTGCGTGAAGGCTTATGCCAAGCTGGCGCTAGCCATCACGCTTCGACCATGGTGCCCGCGTTATGTTTTGCGATAACGTACGCTGAAACTTGTGGTGGTCGCCGTGCATCCCTATCCCAGCCCCCAGCTTGAAGACAGTTTTGGTCGTCGGTTTCCTTACTTGAGACTGTCAATCTTGGACGCATGCAATTTTCGATGCAGCTACTGCCTGCCAAACGGCTACAGGGCAAAGGATGGCCGTGGAAAATATCTTGATGTCCAGGAAATTCAACGTCTTGTGAGTGCTTTTGCACGCTTGGGCATGCGTAAGCTGCGGATAACTGGTGGTGAGCCAAGTCTGCGTCGTGATCTGCCGGAACTGATTTCCGTCGCAGCCGAAGCTACTGGCGTCGAAAACGTCGGACTCACGACAAACGGCGCGACCCTCCACAGACACTTGAACCGCTGGATTGATGCGGGACTCACCGCCCTTAAAGTCAGCGTGGATGCTTTGTGCCCAGAGCGATTTGAACGGATCACCGGGCATGCAGGCCTCGAGATGCTCCTTGACGCCATCGATCAAGCGCTTGATAGCCCTTTGCGATCGGTCAAGATCAACGCCGTTTTGTTACGTGATCTCAACGATGATCAACTGCCGAAGTGGCTCGAGTACCTTCGAGACCGCAATGTCACGGTTCGATTCATCGAACTTATGCAGACTGGCGACAACCTCGAGTATTTCCAGCGCCATCACTATCGTGCGCAAGTGCTCGAGTCACACATCGTCAAGG
>DAOSLL010000671.1:0-2364 GCA_035368905.1 Rhodoferax sp. | reverse complement strand
CGAAGGCGAGCGCAGCATCTGCGTTGGATGCACAGCGAACTGCCCCGATATTGACCTTGAGCGCTCCTACTGGGAGAGCATGGAAGATCCCGCCCTGCGCCATGTCTATTACGGTTTCTTTGGTCTGATTGTCGGCTTCTACTCGTTCTTTTATTTCTACTCGGGCAACTGGGACTATTTCTTTTCAGGCGTATGGACGCACGAACCAGATCAACTCGGCGACCTTTTCAAATCAGGGCTGTACATCAATGGCGAGGCCTGGGGCATACCAAAAATCCTGTCTTCGCCACTGATACTGGGGGTTTTTGTTGCCGCTGGCGTGGCTCTGGGCAAAGCGCTGGAGTACGCCTACCGCAAAATCGTTGAAAAGGCCCGGTTGCCCTTGACTGAACCCGAAATTATCAGTCGCTGCCTTTCATTCACTGCCTATGTTTCGATCAACGTCTTCTATATTTTTGGTGGTCGCTCCAACCTGATGCTTTTGCCCGGCCCGGTGCTCAGGGTGATTGACATTCTTCTTGTGGCGCTGACCACACTTTGGTTCTGGCAGGCGATCCAGCGCAATCCGATGCAGTACCGGCGCGAAGGACTGGCATCAAGCCTGATAGGACAGTTGCGCAAGCTGAATGTTGATATCTCGAAGTTTCTGGAGGGCCGCAAACTTGAAGAACTCAAGCCTGACGAAGTCTATGTGTTGGCCAAGACCCTGCCGAGTTTTTCACGCGAGCAGCGCATGCAGGCCTACCGCAACATTCTTGAAGAAGTGTTGCGCACGGGCAAGACCGACACCAGCGCGAGCCTTGAATTGCTTCGCGAGGTGCGCGTTGAGGTTGGCATCAGCGACGACGAACACCGACAAATGCTGCAGGAATTCGGGATCGACGGTGCAGACAAATTGCTCGACCCTGAGAAGGCCGCAACGTTTGAAAACTGGATCCGGCTTGACAACTACCGCCGGGTCATTGAGCCGATTTTGCTTGGGCAACTCGACCTTGGTCACAAACTGTCAGGCCCATTGCAAGACAGCGCCGTTGCCCGCACTGTCCAGGAATATCGGGAGATCTACCATATCTCGGAAGTCGAGCATGCCAACGTCATTGCCAATCTCACTGGAACAGGTGGAGTGCTGATTGAGCGAGCCAAGCGCCAACTTGAAATGCTCGCGGACGACGCAGCGCTGGTGTTTGGGCTACGCAGCCAGATGCTGGCGGACCGGCAATGGCATTCGATTGCCAATCTTTTGATTGCCAGTACGGTGCGAAGAATCAACTTGCTTTGTGCAAAGCTGTTTGCCATGTTGATGACCCTGGGGAACACCAGCGAGGCACGCCTGCTGGCCGCAGAGATTGCTGAATTGATGGGTGAAGACATAGAAACCCCGTTGAGCCTGCCTGTGACGAGCGGCGCGCGGGTTACCTGGGTGGAGTCGCTGGATACCTCACTTGTGAATCTACTGCGCGGCAGCCAGGAACTGGAATGCGATATTGTGCTGCCCTTGGATGGTTCAGGTTTTCACTCTGTCATCAAAAGAGGGGGTGACCTGGCCCAGAATCTGAAGCGCACGGTAGCCACAGAAGACCCGCTGGTGGGTGCTCTTGCTCTAACCGCCATTTCTTACCTTGACCTTGGTCTGGCGCGGCAGGTTGCCTCTGAAATTGAACGTCAGGATGCGGGCGCAAACCGTCTGATGATGGAAGTGATTGATGGCTTGACCGGGAAACCATCGATCAAGACAGTCGGCATACCGGACCAGGCATTCAACATCACATTGGCCAACTTCAACAGCACTCAGCAGGTGCTGTCATTCATGAAGGATCATGTCACGGTGGGTCGGGCTGGGGACAACGATATCGTCGTTCTGGGACAAGTCGTTTCCCCCTATCACCTGACGATCTCGCGTCAGGGCAACCTTGTACAAGTCCGTAAAAGTGACCACTTTTCCGGCCTTTTTGTCAACGGTGTCGCAATTGAGGGCGATACCGCTGCTATTGAAACCGGCGCACGTGTCAGTTTTTTGCCTTCCAGCCAGCCTGGGCCATTGCTTGTCATCGAGTGGACTGAACCGAATGCCAACTACACGATTGAGTCCCACGATACAGTGACCAAGCTGCTTTGGTTGTCCAGCGCCAAAATATTCCAGGAAATTGATCTTGGCTCATTGACGGAGATTGCCTCGGCAGTTGAAATTCGGCGCTACGCCAAGGATGCATGGTTGTTTCATGCTGGTGAAGCAGCGAAAGATGCCTTCCTTCTGCAGGCGGGCACAGCCGAAGTCTTGATTACGCGCGACGGGCAGACTTCCGTCGTAAAGACTTATCAGGAAGGGGCCGTCTTTGGTGAACTGGGTGTCATTACTGGACACCC
>DAOSLL010000670.1:0-2378 GCA_035368905.1 Rhodoferax sp. | reverse complement strand
AATCCGAAGACCGTCGCGAATCGAAAGAGGGTTCCGAGTTGTGTAGGGATTTGTTGTCGTCGCATTAGCAAAACAAAAAGCGCACCTGATTGGCACCTGTTACGGCAAGGCAACTGTTCAGCCATCGATTTGCCCTCTTGCGTTTGGTATGACTGGCTGCGTTCAAAAGTCCCCAGCCAGTCACAGCCACGGCGCACCACCAGACACACGGGATTCGCCATTGGCTCCAATTTCAATAGCTACTTGCGCTTATACAACAAGGGCTAGATGCCAATTTGACCAATAGGGCAAGCCAAACTTCAGCCGCTCCCTGACGCGGCCTTGATCGTTGCGGCCACATGTCCGCAGCTTTGAACATCGAGTTGCCCGAACCCTAGCCGGTCAGCGCCCGCAGTGAAGAAATCAAGGCGGCGCTGGATAAGCACCAAGTCATCTTCGTCTGCGCCAAAGCCAACTCCGGCAACGCCGCCCACCTGACCAAATTGCCCTGGCGATGGTGCGTGGCTTGTGCCACTATCCCAAGCCCAAGCCCAAGACCATGCCCAATGGCCGTCCGGCATCGCGCGGCAAACTCATCGCCACACTGAGGGGCGGGAAGTCATTCGCCCCGTCATTGCCCATCTGGCTGTGACTTCATGTAGCTACAAGCGTAGTACATTGAGCGTATGGAATTTGACTGAGATATCAACACAAGAAAGCACTGGCTAACCAAAGCAAGCATCGTGTCTGCTTTGAGGACGCAGCTCTGGTGTTTCTTGACCCTGATCGAATTGAGACATTTGATGGTCGTGACTTTTATGGTGAAGATCGCTGGAAAACCGTGGGACGGGTCAGCCTTGCCCTGCTATCTGTTGTTTACACGGTTCGGGACAAGGGCAATGAAACCATTCGTTTAATCTCCGCAAGAAAGGCAGATGCTTATGAACGCACGCAATTCGGTCAAGTACAGACTTGACCCAGGTCATCCACCTGCCGTGACAGATGAGCAGCAAACGCGTCTGGAGGCTATTGCGGCCATGCCCGATACGGCGATTGACTACAGTGACATTCCCCGCCAGACCGAGCCTGTGCAATGGACGCGGCCCGGCATGATGCTGCCCAGTGAAAACAAGCAGCAAATCACTTTGCGTGTTGACGCTGATGTGCTGAGTTTTTTCAAAAGCACCGGCAAACGTTATCAGAGCCGCATCAATGCGGCGCTGCGCGAATATGTAAATACGCATCGATCAGAATCGGATTTGAGCAAGCCATGAAGCATCTTGCGCAGTTTTGATGCTGCATCTGCTGCCATCAATGGCGGCCTTTTTTGCTTAGGTTCAAAAGTCGCTTGCCTCAGGCGATGCGTTGGTGGCAGCCGTCCCAGCCCAACCCCAGCCCCTGCGTACCAACCAGCATTCGCCAATGCTCTGCGTTCAATAGCTGCTAGCGCTTATTCCATAAGCACTAGAGGCCAATTTGACTGATGAACTGCGCCACACTCCAGCCGACTTGAGCTGTGGCTCGCCGAGCGCAGCCACTGTACCGGCCAGCGCGCTGGTGTGCCAAATTTGATGCTTGGTCTTGCGCCACTGCTGGCCCCACGTTGGGGACACGGCGCTGGCGATCTTGACGCATGAAGGTGCCATAGCAGGCAGCTTGAGCAAAACGCCGCTGTCCTGCGGTTTAATGGAGCCTCTCGTTGTCCATCCTTGCCTGAAAGGCCATCATGTTGCTAGAAGCTGAACTGTCCCAAGTTGTTCTGGTTGATTACCAGGCGCGCCTGATGTCTGCCATTTTCGAAGCGCCGCTGGTGCTGGCCAATGCGGTCAGACTGGCAGAAATCGCACGGATACTGCAGATACCGGTGATCGGCACCGAGCAGAATCCATCCCGGCTGGGTGAAAACGAGCCCGAGATCAAGCTCAGGTGCCGTCAAACCCTGTCAAAGATGCAGTTCAGCGGGGTCGAAGAGGGCCTTGGTGAATGGCTGCGCGCACCGGTCAAACCATCTGGACGCAATGCCCGCAGCCTGCCCAAACACATGCTTGAGCGCTCGGCCACACCGGACGGACGCAACAGCATTGTGATTGCCGGTTGCGAGGCGCACGTGTGCCTGCTGCAAACGGCCTTGCATTTGCTGGAAGACGAGTTCGATGTCTGGGTGGTGACCGATGCCTGCAGTTCGCGCACCGAGCGCAACCGCGATGCCGCTTTTGACCGGCTCGCTGGCGCCGGGGTGGAACTGGTGACGACCGAAATGGTGGCGTTTGAGTGGCTGCGCAGCGCCGAGCATCCTCAGTTCAAGGATGTGCAGGCTGTCATCAAGTGAACCCTAAGCCGGACAAGCCGGAATTGGACGGCCTTCGTCGCGAGGGCGCGACTCCTACACAAACAGTCGA
>DAOSLL010000669.1:0-2382 GCA_035368905.1 Rhodoferax sp. | reverse complement strand
GACGTTTGGCTTTGAGCTCAAACCCGGCCTCAAGTTTGCCTCTGGCAACGCCATCAGCGCTGAAGACGTGGTGTGGTCGCTACAGCGAGCGGTGCTGATGGACAAGGGCCCAGCCTTTATCCTGACGCAATTTGGCTTTAGCAAAGAGAACGTCAAGGACAAGATCAAACAAACCGGCCCCCTAACGTTGACGATAGAGACCGACAGAGCCTACGCACCGACCTTTGTGCTCAATTGCTTGACCGCCAACGTGGCCGCCGTGCTGGACAAAAAACTGGTGCTGTCCAAGGCAGTGGCTGGTGACATGGGCGGGGCCTGGATGAAAACCAACTACGCCGGTTCCGGTGCCATGAAACTGCGCGAATGGCGCGCCAACGAGCTGCTGGTGCTTGAGCGCAACGACAACTACTATGCCGACAAGGCCAAACTGGCGCGCGTGATCTACCGCCACATCAAGGAATCCGCCACCCAGCGCCTGCTGCTGGAAAAGGGCGATGCCGACATCGCCCGCAACTTGTCGCCGCAGGACCTTGCAGCGGTGTCGGCAAACAAGGGCATCTTGACCACCGCAACACCCAAGGGCACGGTGTACTACATCAGCCTGAACCAGAAAAATCCGATTCTGGCCAAGCCCGAGGTGCGTGAAGCCTTCAAATGGCTGGTGGACTATTCAGCCATTGGCGACACCATCATCAAGAACATTGGTGTTGTTCACCAGAATTTTTTGCCGACGGGTCTGCTCGGTGCCAGCAGTATCAATCCCTATAAGCTTGATGTGGCCAAAGCCAAAGCCCTGCTAACCAAGGCTGGTTACCCAAATGGCTTCAAGGTCTCGATTGACATGCGCACCATGCAGCCGGTGCAAGGCATTACCGAGGCTTTTCAGCAAACCGCCAAACGCGCCGGCATTGAGGTGGAAATCATCCCTGGCGACGGCAAGCAAGTGCTAACCAAGTACCGCGCCCGCACCCATGACCTTTACATTGGTCAGTGGGGTGCCGACTATTGGGATCCGCACACCAATGCCGATACTTTTGTGCGCAATCCCGACAACGCTGACAATGCCAAAGCCAAGCCACTGGCCTGGCGCAACGCCTGGGACATTCCCGCGTTGACCAAAAAAGCCGATGCCGCAGTGCTTGAGCGCGACCCGGCCAAACGCAAGCTGATGTACGAAGAAATGCAGGCCGAGTTCCGCGCCACCAGCCCCTTTGTGATGCTGTACCAGCAAACTGAAGTTGCGGCTTTTCGCACCAACGTCGAGGGTTTGCGCCTGGGTTCGACGATGGATTCGACTTACGTCTATCGGGTGGCCAAGCGCTGATCGGATCGTCTTTGAACGCAGTCGCCTCCGGTCAGAAGGCATCGGCCAGTGACGGGACGCGTAATTGCATGAGCACCACGCAGGTGCCTTTCGCACTTGTCGATCAGGCAGCATGAGCCGACTCAAGAGCCGACCCAAGTGAGGCCAGTTTGGGCCGGATTTGCAGGAGCATAGCCCGGCTATGGGTCAAAATGCCGGTGCAAAATGTGCTGCTGCTGCGGTTGGCTGGCAGCCGATGTTGCATGAATTTGACGGGTTGACTACCCTGTGGCGTGGTGGCAGTCGGACTTGCAACATCAGCATCTGCGATCTCCGGTTGCGATGGTCGGGGACAAAAAGATCGATCCGCGTTGTCCGATCTGACGCATTTGTGCTGCTCGAACAGGTCCAGAGTATCAGCCCCTACAGCCTCTACAGCCACCTGCACGACCTCAGTCGAATTGTGAAGAAAACACCCTACAGCTTGAAGAAGACGCGTAAAAAACTATCCTTTGGAAAAAGACCGACCCCCAAAAAGACGCAAGATCAGCCCGGCTGAAAATACGCTGTTCCAACTCGGCGGTTTCAAGTACCAGACAATAGACCAACGCATCACGATCCAACTCAACTAGACTTGCGCCACTTATTTTCGGATTTTTAGCATGAATCAGTCCATTGCCCAAAATGTCACGCCCTATGGAACGCTGCCAACGACCAGCAGCCCGGCCTCTCGCAAACCAGTCAGCCTACCGCGCCTGTTGGAGATGCGAGCACGTGGCGAGAAAATCGCCATGCTTACCGCCTACGATGCAACCTTTGCGGCAGTGGCCGATGCGGCTGGGGTCGATTGCCTTTTGATCGGGGACTCAGTGGGCATGGTCTGCCAGGGCCTGTCGAGCACCGTCGGGGTTTCACTAGAGACCATGCAATACCATGTGGCGTGCGTTACCCGTGGCGTGCGCCGGGTACAGGGCACGGTCTGGATTGTGGCTGACCTGCCATATGGCTCCTACCACGAATCCAGAGAGCAAGCCTTGCGCAGCGCAGCGGTGCTGATGCAGGCGGGGGCTCACATGGTC
>DAOSLL010000668.1:0-2385 GCA_035368905.1 Rhodoferax sp. | reverse complement strand
ACCTGGCACTGGAAAAGCTGCAAAGCCTGTAAGCTTCGGAAAGTTGTTCAAGCCCGAAAACAGCGCCTGTTTCTGCCGCTTTTTCAAACTTGACAGCAGCACCACTGACGCACACTTTGGCCAGCAAACTAACCAGACGCATGTCGCAACCGGCATGCAAGGAGAGTGACTTCATGGCAAATCAGACAAAAACTTCAACGGTGACAGACCCATCTGTGATCGATGACCGGGTTTTGCTGTTGGAAGAGGTCGATTTCAAGTGGCTCATGGCCGGGCATGGGTGGTGGATTGACACCTCGCGCCTGCATTGCGATTCGGGCTACGCGACAGAGTTGCTCAGGCTGGCAGGGGCAACGCAGTCTCCGACCTTGCGCGCTTGTGCGCGCCTATTGCAAAAGCAAGTCAGCATGCGCTGCGACCGAACCCTCCGAAGCGTCGAGCTTGCCGATTGAGATTTAGGCCGGATGCGAGCCAAAGCTGGTGCCATTTCCCACTGCGCCGGGGTTGGCTCTCGCTGTTCGATGCCTTACGTCCGACAGGCGTTTCCTGGATAGAACCACCAGCGGATTCGCCTGCCTCGCGGATTTCCGCATGTAACCCCTCGGGTTCGATCTGACGCAAATCGTCCAGGTTCCACGGCAGATTTGCGCAAGGTCGGGTAAGGCAGGCGCAATCAGAACGGCAGCAGTCTTGGGTGACCAGGCGGAAAGACCAATCTGGGCACGAAGAGCGGCGGATTTGAGGTTGCGCGTTGTCGAGCAAGCAGATGCTCTCCAGAGCAGATCTGGTTGTCTCGCGCCAAACGCGAGCCGTGATGAATCAGCCGGGCATGATGATTGCTTTGGCTGAATATGACACGCGCTCAGTAGAAACCAGCCCCGCCCAGACAAACGACTGACCGTAGAATCAGTTTTTAATTTTTTGTTAACCCGCCGGGCACTGCCCGTCATTTTTTGAGGACACTTCATGAAGAAACTTCTGCTAGCTGTTGCCATTGGTGCGCTGTGTGCCACTGCTTTTGCCCAGGGCAAAGACCTCAAAGTTGCCATCGATGCCACTTATGAGCCGTTTACCTTCAAGACGGCTGACGGCAAGCCCACCGGTTTTGACGTGGACATTGCCAGCGCCCTTTGCGAACAGATCAAGCGCAAGTGCGTGTTTGTCGAGCAGGCCTGGGACGGCATGATTCCGGGCCTGATGGCCAAGAAATACGATGTCATCATCAGTTCGATGTCGATCACCGAAGAGCGCCTCAAGCAAGTTGACTTCACCGACAAGTACTACAACACGCCCAGCAAGATCGTGCTGAAGAAAGACATCAAATTCAGCGGCATTGATTCGATCAAGGGTAAGAAGGTTGGTGTCTTGAAGGCCAGCACCCAGGAAAAATACGCGCTTGGCGAGCTCAAGACCAAGGGTGTCGAAGTGGTCTCCTACGACGCACAAGACCAGGTTTATCTCGACATCAAGGCAGGCCGTCTGGACGGTACGGTAGCCGATACCCAGGAAGTGATGGGCGGCTTCCTTAGCAAACCCGGTGGTGAAAGTTATCAGTTTGTCGGCGATGACTTGTACATTCCGAAATACTTTGGCATTGGAGCTGGCATTGCCTTGCACAAGGGTCAGCCCGCGCTGAAGGCAGAACTTAACGCTGCCATCAAGGCGATTCGCGGCAATGGCAAATACAAGGCCATCAACGACAAATACTTCAAGTTTGACGTTTACGGCAAGTAATTCATCCTGACTTGCCAGCGAGTCGCTTGATGCTGCCTGCAGCGCCCTGTCATTGCCGTGATCGCGGAAATCCGTGGCGCTGGGTGGTCGCGTTTGCAAATCGGTCAAGTTCACGCGGGTGACCAGCATGCAAGCCTATTACCTGGTCATCTTGCAAGGCTCCCTGCTGACGGTGGGGGTGTCCTTGCTGGCACTGCTGGTGTCCATCCTGTTTGGCCTGGGTGGTGCGGCAGCCAAGCTCTCTGGCAACCCGATTTTGGTCGGCTTGGCCACTTTTTACACCACCATCATTCGGGGTATTCCCGACCTGGTGCTGATGCTGCTGGTGTTCTATGGTGGCACCATTGGCATTAACACGCTGCTTGAAAAAATCGGCAGCGAAGCCACCATCGACATTGAGCCGTTTGCCGCTGGCGTACTCACCATCGGCTTTATTTACGGCGCCTACATGACCGAGACCTTTCGCGGCGCCATCCTGAGCATCCCCAAGGGCCAAATGGAGGCAGCCTGGGCCTTTGGCATGGGCCGATTTCAGACTTTTGTGCGCATCACGCTGCCCCAAATGGTGCGCTACGCACTGCCCGGTTTCACCAACATCTGGCTGGTTTTGATCAAGGCTACCGCGCTGGTGAGCTTGATTGGCCTGCAGGA
>DAOSLL010000667.1:0-2404 GCA_035368905.1 Rhodoferax sp. | reverse complement strand
GGATGCGCAGCCAATGGCGGCCTGAACACGAAGGGGGGAACTACGCACTGTCCAGCAAGTTACAGCAAGCTGATTAATAACACGACTGACAACTCGGGCATAAGTCATCTGTACGCCGGCATTACTGCCTTGGAAATGACACGTGCCAATGCCAAAGCAATTGGGCTCTTGGGCAGTAGCGCTGCCGAAGATGCAGCAATTACCTTTAGCAGTGGGTTCAATTTCGACTTTGACTCATCCGATGGCATTGGGGCTGCCCTGTACGACTTCGTCGGCATCGCTATCCACGAAATAGGCCATGCCCTGGGCTTCACCAGTGGTGTTGACGTACTTGACACCAACGGCAGAAACAGGTTTTCCCAAAAACAATTCGACCCTTTCGCAACTGTCCTCGATTTCACTCGTTGTACAGATGCAAGCGAAGCTGCTGGCGCAGACATGGATTGGACGATTGGTGGCGTGACGAGAGACTTCGCCATCAACGGAAGTTGCTCTGGTGCAGCCAAAGTCAGCAATGCCTGGTCAACAGGGAGAATCTTAGGTGACGGCTATCAGGCAAGCCACTGGAAAGACGATCTAGGCCGCGGCATCATGGATCCCACTTTTGCAAGTGGCGAGTTTGGGCAAATCAGCGCACTTGATATTTTGGCTTTCGACGTGATCGGTTGGGACTTGCAACAGTCCTCCAGCATACCGGAGCCGTCAGGCTTGTTGTTGTTGGCGACAGCGCTGTTGGGTGCAGCCGCTACCCGTCGTCGTCGGGCCTGATGGACGACGGATACGGACGGACGAAAACGGATAAGCTTTTCAATCACACGAGGCCAGATATTGCACCGTGGAGCACCCTTGAACTGCTTGAAGACCCTCGATTTGTTGCCTTGCATGGTACGGTTAGCACCAGAAGCTCTGTGTTGGAGGGTGCTTTCCGGTGCAACGGGTATGACTCGGGCAGAACTGCCGCGCAGCGTATCTGGATCGCCTCTTTGACCGATCACCAGTTGATGCGCTGATCGGCCTTTAGCCTCGCAATCGCAGGACATGGCGCAACGCTTTGCCCTGGCTGTCGCGGTAAATGTCAAAGTCCGAGTCAATCGTCAGCACATGTCGAATCCGGTGGCGTGATGCGGCTTCGGGTACCGAGGCATCGGCTAGTTCAAACGGCAAATCTGAAAAGCGTTCAATGATCAAAATGACGTGCGCCAGGGTCTCGGGCAGCATGTCGCTGCCGGGGCATCAAGCGTAAATCCACCCCGTGGCCCCCAGCGCAAAAAAGTCCAGCGCGGCGGCATTGGTCACGCGTCGTGCCAGCATGGCACAAACTTCGGCAACTACCGGCCAAGTGGTCAGCAGGCCAGCTTTCGGGTTGGTTTGCAGCCACAAGCAAAACAGCAGGATGCCAATGGTCGGCTTGGTTGAAGAGTGTCAGCAGTGGGCCGCCGTCGGCCACCACAGTGCGGGCCGTCCCAGACCGGGCTTCAGGCACTGCCATCGGATTCGGCGCTGGCGCGTGCCGGGTGCTTTTGATCCCAAATGTGCGACAGGTCGGCTTTGCGTTGACTGGCCAGATCAACAGGACCTGCATGTCTTCCATACAAATCCTGTCCCAGCGTGTAAAACAATGCTGGCGCGGGATCAGTTTGCGTCAGACAAGCCTGCAAGGCATCACGCACCAAGGCACTGGCCGAGCGTCCAAGTGCCTTGCAACGGCTGCGCAAGGCACATTCAAGTGCGTCATCGAGTTTGACTGTCACGGTCATGTGGTTGAACTCCATTCGGGTACTGCCAGAATGATTGCATCCGCACCAAGGATGTTTTTACAGCGGGTATTTCTCGCGCAGATTGAGCGGGGGGGTGGTGGAATCATGGCAGCAATCCTGGCAGCAGGATTGCTCCTCAACTGAATTGCTCTATAAACAATAGCTGTTTACGCAATAGCCATAAGGGCTGGAGGCCAATTTGGCTTATAAGCCCAGGCTTTGCCAGAGCAGCTCGACCCTGGCCGTGACTTCCGCGCTCATGGCCAGTGGCCGACCCCATTCCCGGCTGGTTTCACCCGGCCATTTGTTGGTCGCATCCAGCCCCATCTTGCTGCCCAGGCCGCTCACTGGCGAGGCAAAGTCGAGGTAGTCAATCGGCGTGCTGTCGGCCAGCAGGGTGTCGCGGCTTGGGTCAACCCGGGTGGTGATGGCCCAGATCACGTCTTCCCAGTCGCGCGGGTTGACATCCTCATCGACCACCACGATGAACTTGGTGTACATGAACTGGCGCAGAAAACTCCAGATGCCAAACATCACCCGCCGCGCATGGCCGGGGTAGGCCTTCTTGATCTGCACCACCGCCAGCCGGTAGCTGCAGCCTTCGGGCGGCAAATAGAAGTCGGTGATTTCGGGGTACTGGCGCTGCA
>DAOSLL010000666.1:0-2422 GCA_035368905.1 Rhodoferax sp. | reverse complement strand
CGCCGCCTACCAGAGCGGTTTCCATTTCGAATGGGAGCGCAAGAGCCTGCAGCACCTTGACTGCTTCAGCCACAATTTCGGTACCAATGCCGTCGCCGGGCAAGACTGCAATTTTCATCGTTTACTTTCGTATCAGGAGCAGGGCAGGCAGGAAGCGGGTGGGCAATCCGTGCCTTTTGAGGGAGTGTATTGCTATGTTTACAGTAGCTTATGAAGAAATCATGGTGCGGGCTAGCCAGGGTTTTTGCGCCAGTCGCTGGGCCTCAAAGGCTTTGATCTTGTCTGCATGGCGCAGCGTCAAACCGATGTCGTCAAATCCATTGAGGAGACAATACTTGCGAAATGCCTGCACCTCAAAAGGCAACTCGTCACCATTGGGTTTGACAACCACCTGTCGTTCCAGGTCCACGGTCAGTGTGTAGCCTGGAAAAGCAGCTACTTCGTCAAACAGTTGACCAACTTGCGATTCACTCAGCACAATGGGCAGCAGGCCATTCTTGAAGCTGTTGTTGAAGAAAATGTCGGCGTAGCTTGGTGCAATGATGGCGCGAAAGCCAAACTGATCAAGCGCCCACGGCGCATGCTCACGTGAGGAGCCACAACCGAAGTTCTTGCGCGCAAGCAAGATGGAAGCACCCTTGAAGCGTGCCTGATTGAGCACGAAGTCGGGATTGGGTTTGCGGCTGGCGGGGTCTTGGCCGGGGTAGCCCGCATCAATGTAGCGCCATTCATCAAACAGGTTTTCCCCGAATCCGGTTTTGCGGATGGACTTCAGAAACTGCTTTGGAATGATGGCATCGGTGTCAACGTTTTCCCGATCCATCGGGGCCACGAGACCTTGGAGTATTGAAAATCTTTGCATCACAAGTTCCTAATTCTTTTTGGCTGCGTTTTCGATCGTCGCACCAGCTTTCTGCAGGTCTTGCCCCACACCTTTGACCGTATTGCAGCCAGTGAGTGTTAATAGACTGGCGATCAACAACACGCAGAATGATGATTTCTTCATGGCGTCTTTCAGGTCACCTCAAACGAACTTTCGGATGTCGACAAAGTGGCCATACACTGCAGCAGCAGCAGCCATGGCTGGGCTTACCAGATGTGTGCGACCACCGGCTCCCTGGCGACCTTCAAAGTTGCGGTTGCTCGTGGAGGCACAGCGTTCACCGGGTTCGAGCCTGTCGGCATTCATTGCCAGGCACATTGAGCAGCCGGGCTCTCGCCATTCAAAGCCTGCAGCCTTGAAAACTTCGTGCAGACCTTCTCGCTCAGCTTGTTCCTTGACCAGGCCAGAACCGGGAACCACCATGGCAAGTCGAATGTTGGATGCCACCTTGCGGCCCAGGGTTTTGACCATGGCAGCAGCCTCGCGCATATCCTCGATGCGGCTGTTGGTGCATGAACCGATGAACACTTTATCCACATACAGGTCATTGAGCGCCTTGCCAGGCTGCAGCCCCATGTAGGTCAGTGCACGTTCTATCGCACCTCGTTTGTTGACATCCTTTTCCTTGTCGGGATCAGGTACGCGTGCGTCAATGCCCAGCACCATTTCCGGAGACGTGCCCCAGGTGACCTGAGGCACCAGCGCCGATGCGTCGATCTCGACCACAGTGTCAAAATGCGCACCAGCGTCGGAATGCAGTGTCTTCCAGTAGGTCACGGCTTGATCCCATTCGACAGCAGCTGCAGCCTCGGTGGAGGCAGGGTTGCCGGGGGCCAGGGGCCGGCCCTTGACATAGTGGATCGTCTTGTCATCCACAGCCACCAAGCCAGCGCGGGCGCCGGCTTCGATGGCCATGTTGCAGACGGTCATGCGAGCTTCCATGCTGAGCGCCCTGATGGCTTCGCCACCAAACTCGATGGTGTAACCCGTGCCACCTGCCGTGCCGATCTTTCCAATGACTGCCAGCACGATGTCTTTGCCTGCGCAGCCAGGCGGCAGCTTTCCGTCCACGCGAACCAGCATGTTTTTGGCTTTTTTGGCGAGCAAGGTCTGGGTGGCCATGACATGCTCAACTTCACTGGTGCCAATGCCGTGGGCCAGCGCGCCAAATGCACCGTGGGTCGACGTGTGCGAGTCACCGCAGACAACCGTCATGCCCGGCAAGGTGGCGCCATTCTCAGGGCCGATCACATGCACAATTCCTTGGCGTTTGGACAGGAAAGGGAAATACGCGGCAGAACCAAACTCCCGAATGTTTGCGTCCAGCGTCAATACCTGTTCTTTGCTGGTGGGGTCTGTGATGCCGTCATAACCGCGCTCCCACCCCGTGGTGGGTGTATTGTGATCTGCGGTGGCCACAATTGAACTCACACGCCAGACTTTGCGACTGGCTTGGCGCAATCCCTCGAAGGCCTGGGGGCTAGTGACCTCGTGCACCAGGTGGCGGTCAATGTAGAGCAGGGCAGTACCGTCTTCTTC
>DAOSLL010000665.1:0-2443 GCA_035368905.1 Rhodoferax sp. | reverse complement strand
CAGCGCCTGCAGCGCCTGGGTGTGGCGGCCTCCAGCGGAGCGGCCTGCTCATCGGAGGGCAGCAAGCCCTCGCATGTGCTCACGGCGATGGGTGTAAGCGCCGATGAGGCGCTGGCCGCGGTGCGCCTGTCGCTGGGCCGCAGCAGCACCCAGGCAGAAGTGAGCAGCCTGCTGAACACCTTGCCCGCGCTGCTGCAGCCCCTGCTGCGCGAAGAATTGATGACGGCTCCTTAAAGCAAACCAATGGCCCCCATTTCCAACCCACCAGGAGCTGATGATGAAATTGATGATCCGCAAAGACAGCAAAGGCGTGCTGACCGGCTATGTTGCCAAAAAAGACCTGGAGGAACCCATCGTCGCGATGGCCAACCCGGACATGTGGGGCGGGCTGGTGACGCTGGCCAATGGCTGGCAGTTCGACCTGCCTGCCATGCCTATCGATACACCGCTGCCGATCACGGTCGAAGCGCGCCGCATGGCGCTGACCGAAGCAGGAGACTGAGCATGGCCATTACCCCCGACGATCTGCGCGCTGCTGGCGCGGTGATTGACGCCGCCGGTTCGGTACGCGAGGCGGCGGCCACCTGGCGCACCCGAGACCCGGCGATGCGTGTGCTGGTGGTTGACGCGCACGACATGCGCGACGAAACCCCGGCGCTGCGCCTGGGCATGCGCAGCGTTTACCTGGCGACCTCGAACGGCCACTGCTGGAGCGTGACCGCCCAGCCTGAGCTGGCCACGGCGCTGATCCTGACGCAGTACTAGCCGCCGGTCGCACTGATGGCGCAGCGGCTGCCAGCCGACCGCAACCATAGAGGGGCGATGGGCCGACAAGCCCGGCGCAAACCGGCCTCGCCGGGGTCGGTTGGCGCTATCGACATGCCCAAAGCTTGACCGGCACCCTGGCCAGACGACAAGTACCCCCGGGCTTGCAGCCTCATTCACCTTCGCAAGGAAAACCATGACCGACCTGATCGATACCATTGCCCGCAGCCTTGCCAGAGCTGCGGTGATTCCCTACCTGGGGCCAGACATGCTGTCACTGTGCAGCGACTTGCAGGTGCCTGGCACACCACTGGCGTTGGCCGAGTACATGACGGCCAAGGTGAGCGTGCCGCATAAGATCCGCAAACGCCTGACGCAAGCCGCGCAGTTCATCGAAAACTTCAAACACCGCAAGTCGGTGGTGCATCTGATGAACCAGGCGTTTGCCAGCACCCCGGCGCCGTCAAGCCTGCATCTGGCGCTGGCCGCCAGTGGTGCCGGGCTGTGGGTGGACACCTGGTACGACGACACCTTTGCCAGCGCCCTAGCGCAGACCCGGCCGAGCGATGACTGGGTGCAGGTGCAGGGCTTGTCGCAGTCGGAGCATTTTGGCCAGTGGACCGGTGCCTACACTGCCGACGGCACGCCCCTGGCAGCACTGTCTGGCGAACCCGGACGCGTGCTTTACAAGCCCATCGGCAGCCACGGCCCGGCGGGCAACTACCTAGTGTCTGACAGCGACTTTGTTGAAGTGCTGACCGAAATCGACATTCAGACCCCGATTCCGGCAGCGGTGCAAGCCTGGCGGATTGGCCGCCATTTTCTGTTTCTGGGTTGCCGGTTTGATGACCAGTTGACGCGCTGCTTCGCCCGCCAGATCATGAAGCGCTCGGGCGACCGCCATTGGGCCGTGCTGCCCAACCCACCAACCCGCATGGAAGCGCGCTTTCTGCAAGAGCAAAACATCACCCGCATCGACATGCCGCTGGCGCAGTTTGCCGAGTCTCTCTTGATGAGCCAGTCAAGCATGTTGCCAACCGATTAGCCTGCATCATTCCAGACGCTGGTATTGCAGCGCCAGTCTGCCCCTTGAACTTCAAGCGAAATAGGCCTGTAGCCCTCGTGGAATATGCGCTGGTAGCTACTATTTAAATAGTGCCGAAGGGCCGGTTGGCGATGTTGAAGTCTGCGCCCAATGGCGGCTTGGCCCGGTTTTTTGCATTGAGCGCATGGTGGCGCAAATGGCATCCGGCCACAAAGTCGTCCTGCCGCTCACGCCTTGAAGTGCTTAGCAGGCCCGGATCATGACAAGGCAGTCAGCGCAAAAGGCGACCATGCGACCACATCCGCCTCCAGGCCGCGCAAAACAGCCTGGTTCCCAAAATCAAACCGTTGCTTGCCTGTGCCGAGCAATGGCAGATTCAGTCTGTTAGATGCGGTGCGGAAAAGCTGTCAATGGTTGGTCCAGCGCTGCGGCCCAGCAATTGTCAGCGCCATCGAGTTTGAACTGGGCACACTCTGATGCGCGGGTTGCCAGTCAACCGCCCGATTGAGGCCGGCTGACTCAACATCTGCATAGTCTTTAACAAGTCAAGTCTTTGCATATCATGCGAAGAATTCAAGCATTCCAAGTCATTCGTCGCGAGGGCGCGACTCCTACAAATTCAAATAGGCGCCG
>DAOSLL010000664.1:0-2455 GCA_035368905.1 Rhodoferax sp. | reverse complement strand
TGCGCGCGAAGATCGACATGGCCAGCCCCAACATCAACATGCGCGACCCGGCCATTTACCGTATCCGCCGTGCCACTCATCACAATACCGGGGACAAATGGTGCATTTATCCGATGTACACATTTGCCCACCCGATCGAGGATGCGCTGGAGCAGATCACCCATAGCATCTGCACTCTCGAGTTTGAAGACCAACGGCCGTTCTACGATTGGCTGCTGGAGCGGCTGATTGAAGGTGGCCTGCTGGCCGACCCTCCGCCACGCCAGTATGAATTTGCCCGGTTGAACCTGACCTATGTGATCACCAGCAAGCGCAGACTGGCGCAACTGGTGACAGAGCACAGAGTCAATGGCTGGGACGACCCACGCATGCCGACCATCGTTGGCCTGCGTCGGCGGGGCTATACACCGCAGTCCCTGCAAAATTTTGCGGAACGTATTGGTGTAACCAAAAGCGATAGCTGGATTGACTACAGCACGCTCGAGGGCTGCCTGAGAGAAGACCTGGAACTCAAAGCACATCGCGGCATGGCCGTACTTAACCCAGTGAAACTGGTACTGACCAACTGGGACGAACTGATGGGCGCAGGCCACCTCGAACCCTGCACCCAGCCTGCCCTGCCCAACCCTCCAGAGGGTGTCGTTTCGCCCGTGCGTCACTTCAGCGTCGGCAAAGAGGTCTGGATCGAACGGGAAGATTTCTGCGAAGTGCCCCCCAAGGGCTACCGGCGCCTGTTCCCTGGCAACAAAGTGCGACTGAAAGGTGGCTTTGTGATCGCTTGCACCGGCTGTGTCAAAGCTGCGGACGGTGGCATTTCCGAGGTGCTGGCCACCGTGGTGCCCGATACCAAGAGCGGCACCCCTGGCAGCGACCAGGTGAAGGTCAAGGCCGCAATTACCTGGGTCGGTGTGGCTAACGGTATCAACGCCGAGGTACGCATGTACGACCGACTGTTTCTGGATGCCCAGCCCGATGCCGGAGGCAAGGATTTTCTGGAAAGCCTGAACCCAAACAGCCTGAAAGTTGTGACCGCCATCGTTGAGCCGTCACTGGCGAATGCACTGCCCGGTGAAAACTTTCAGTTTGAGCGACATGGTTACTTTGTTGCAGACCGGGTGGATCACACCACGAGCAAACCGGTATTCAATTTGGCGGTGGGTTTGAAAGATAGCTGGGGCAAGTAGGGTAATTGGCGCTGCTGGCGGGCTTTTGGCACCAAAGCCAACCATCGATTGGTGACAGTGCCGACCGCGCAACAATCAGTCGAGGGGCTACCGGGTGGCCGCGTGGATCTCCTTCAACTGACAGCCAACCTCGGCAAACAGGCACTATCGTTCGGACAACAGCAGGTCACGAATTTCGCACAGTTCCAAGCGCACTTGTTGCCACGGGTTTGGCACCAAATCAAGAGCCCGCAGTGGCTCGGAATCAACAAAATCATCGAATTTTGCATAGCTGACATCAATCTTCTCCAAGCCATCTAGCAAATTCTCGCCGCAGGATACCTGGTCATGCTCAGCATGCAGCAATTCCTCCATTTTGTTGCGCGCACCACTGATGGTAAATCCTTGGTCATAAAGCAGGTCACGTATGCGCCGGATCATCAACACCTCGTGATGTTGGTAGTAGCGACGGTTACCGCGCCGCTTCATCGGTCGCAACTGTGTAAACTCCTGCTCCCAATATCGAAGCACATGCGGTTTGACACCACACAAGTCGCCAACTTCACCGATGGTGAAATAGCGCTTGGCCGGTATGGAAGGGAGAGAATTCTCCATTGAATTCAATGAAACATGCCCAAAAGCTGGCAGGTTACTCTATGTCGATACAGCCTGTAAAGGCGGTCTGAAACATAAATTTGGATTGTTTCGAACTCAAGGCAACAGTCGGGACGACAGAGGTCCCTGATCCTGAATCTGTTCCTTGAGTTTATGACTGGCGTGAAAGGTCACAACCCGGCGCGCATCGATCGGAATTGCCTCTCCCGTTCGTGGGTTACGCCCTGGCCGGGATGCCTTGGTGCGAATCTGAAAATTGCCAAAGCCAGTGATCTTGACATCCTGACCGTCGACCAGGCTGTGAACCACCAAATCAAAGAATGCATCGATCATGTCTTTGGACTCGCGCTTGTTCAAGCCAATTTGATCAAACAACAAGTCAGACAACTGTGCCTTGGTCAAGGCCGGGGTTTCGAGGGATTCAACAGTAAGGTCCATGAGGTCTCTTTTAGATTTATGCGGCGCGATTTGGCATCCGGTCAGGTTCGCTGGCAGGCACCAAGCTGAACTACCAGTGTAGCAAGCACCGAAGCGACTGCCGATTCGATTTGTGACTCGGTCGGGGCGGTCGCCTCGGCATTGAAGGTCAAGCGAACCGCCATGCTCTTGCGGGGTTGCCGGTCTGCTTGTGCATCAGTTGGTTGGGGTCGATAGAGATCAAACAGCAACGCGTCGCG
>DAOSLL010000663.1:0-2459 GCA_035368905.1 Rhodoferax sp. | reverse complement strand
TTGCCCCTCCGCACGGCCCGCGCGCCAGTTGGCACAGTCGGGTTACGCGACGGTCCAACGGCGGTCATCCGGCCCGATACCCAGGCACCACCTGCCCTGCGACCAATCACCACAGCCGCCCTGGCGCGATTGGCTGGCGTGCCGGGCATGAATGTGGCACGCGGGCTGGCAGCGCTACGCGGCAACAGCGAGAAATACCTGAAACTCCTGGTACAGTTTTTGGAACTGCACGCCGACGACATGACCAGATTGACCGCCTGTAGGGTGGCCAGCGACCACGCGACGGCGCTGCACCTGGCGCATACGCTCAAGGGGACGGGCGCGACGCTGGGTGCCGATCAGATCGCAGCCCCGGCAGCCGAGCTGGAAGCCCTGCTGCGTGCCAACCCGATCAAAGGCATTCCCAGCGATGCGATCACATCCAGAATAGACGTGATCGACCTTGAGTTCGCGGTGCTTGCAACACAATTGCAGTCTTGGGCAGCAGAGCCAGAATCGGCAGGACTCATGCTGGAGGATGCCTCAGCGGTGGCGCGGGTGCTCGACGAACTTGACCGCCTGCTGGGCAAAGGCGATACCGAAGCGATCAGTCTTTTTGAGGCGCATGAAGCATCCCTGCGCACGGTTTTGGGCGTGCCCTGCGAAGAGCTTGGGCGACAAATCAGGCGTTTTGGGCTAATGAGTGCGCAGGACACCTTGCACAAACTTCGCCAACAGAATATGACTTGAGAGAATTGTGCGAAGGTGGCCTGGCCGTCGCGATTTTGCGGAGGCTTGGACGTTCGACAGGAGTGATGTTGACTGAAGCCTGTCGGCAGAGTCAACCCGATCAGGAAGGGTGGATGCCGACCAACCCGGTCCATCCAATTGGCATGCCAAAACACGGGCAAGGATCACCGCCAGTCCTCAACCGCGCATAGTACGATCTCCATGACACTCTGTTTTTTGCAACTGATGACTGCTAGGCACAATCTAATACGGCAATGGCAGTCGCTGGCCATTATGCAAAGGGCTCAGTGATGTATAGCTGTCGACGCGATTGACTTTTTCTCTTGGAGAAACTGCGTTTGGAAGGTGAATGAGCTTTACATACTTACAGGATAGGCGCATGGGTAGTGGCTTCACAACTGAAGACCAATATGGATTCGATCAGCTCGCTGCATCCCCTTGCCAAGGCCTGGCTACTTGACGGCCCCCTTGCCACCCACCTCGACGCATATACGGCGTTACTCGAACGCGGCAATTACGCGGCCAGCACAATGCAGACCAGTTTCCGTGCTTTGGCGCACTTCGCGCATTGGATGAGTCGCTGTCGAGTCACCGCCGCGCAACTCAACCAGGTATTCCTGAATTTGCTGGTCAACGCAGCAAACGCCATTGAGACCCGTGGCGACATCACCATCACAACCCAGAGTCCTACTCCCGGAACCATCCGAATCAGCATTTCCGACACTGGTTGCGGTATCCCCAGCTTGAACCAGGGGCGCATCTTCGACCCTTTTTTCACCACCAAATCCGTCGGGCAAGGCACGGGACTGGGCCTGTCCATTGTTTACTGCATAGTTCGCAAACACTACGGAAATATTGAAGTTGAGAGTACAGTTGGTCAGGGTTCCACTTTTGTGCTGACATTGCCCGTTGATCCCCCTGCTTGAACGTGTTTCCCAACTCGAGTGTCTCCAAAAAAAAACAGGTACCGATACATGCGCACCGACGACTCAACGCCTCATGTGCCACTTAGTGCGGCGACTCTGGCTGACACCCCGCCCACCCTGCTGTTTGTGGACGACGAGCCGTCAATCCTGAGTTCGCTGCAAAGACTGTTTCGACCTAAGGGCTACAAAATACTCACCGCTGAGAGTGGTGACGCCGGTTTGGCTATTCTTGACGCCCAGCCCGTTGATCTGGTCATCTCGGACATGCGCATGCCCAAAATGGATGGCGCGCAGTTTCTTGAAAAGGTGCGAGAAAAGACCCCTGAAACCATGCGCCTGCTGTTGACCGGTTATGCCGATGTCACATCCACCATCAATGCCATCAACAAAGGTGAAATTTATCGCCACATCTCCAAACCCTGGGACGACAACGACATTGTCCTGATCGTCAAAAAGGCTTTGGAGCATAAGGCATTGCGCGCTGAAAACCAGCGCCTGCTCGTCCTCACACAGCAGCAAAACGACGAGCTCAAAGACCTCAATTCCGGACTGGAAAAGCGGGTCCAGGAGCGAACCGCTGAAATTGAACAAATCAACAGCTTTCTCAATTTGGCCAATGGCAAGTTGAAGCAGAACTTTCTGGTTTCCATCAAGGTTTTCTCGGGCCTGATCGAACTGCGCGAGGGTGCAGTTGCTGGCCATGCGCGCCGGGTCGCCGATATGGCACGCCGAATTGCCAGTCGTATGACGTTGCCCACGCAGGTACAGCAGGACGTATTTGTCGCCGCACTGTTGCACGACATC